>JBJMTR010000328.1:0-9790 GCA_045811565.1 Bradyrhizobium sp. | reverse complement strand
CCGCGTCCTGCAGGAAAGACTGCGCGCCGTATGGCAGCAACTCGGGGATCCGGCGCTGACAACCTTCATTCGGCGGGAATTGCGCAACCAGATGAAGCAGTACAGCGCCGAGTTGCGGACTCACCTGCAGATGTTCGAGGAACGCCGGCGCCCGTCGGCCAATTAGACGGCGCCAACCTTCGCCAAGCCCGAGCTTCGCATCCTTGCCTGAAGCTAGGGATCAGGCGCTGACGGTGTATCTGGTGACACATACCCCATGTGCGACCGCCCGCCACCTTGCCCAACTCGTAGGGGTAAGCTTGGATACTACCGCCGGACCGGGGGTCGTCATGAAGCAACCTCGTGAAACTGCGCCAATCTGGGTTTGGCTTGCGTTTGGCCTCATGGGCCTCGGCGTCGCTTCCTATGTTGCGGGCTATATGGTGCTCGAAGACATCCTCGGATTTCTCAAGTGATCTGGGCGGACGGCTGAGGTCTTTCACACTGACGGCGTTCGGGGTGACCGTGCCGGCGAACGCGCACGCTATCGGAGCTGCGTCGGCAAAAACGAGCGCGCTGATTTCCCGGACGTTCCTCGCGACGCGGGCGACGAAATCGCCGCCGCGTTATTATATATGCTCTTCAGAGTGCTAACGGCTGAAGAGAAGGCCCTAAAGGTGTTATATCTGGAACTTGCGATCGTCACGGTCCTGATCGTCATTAACGGTCTGCTTTCAATGTCCGAACTGGCGATCGTCTCATCACGGCCGGCAAGGCTTGCCGGTCTCGTCGAGAAAGGCGTCGGCGGCTCACGACGCGCGCTGGCGCTGGCCTCGGACCCCGGCAAGTTCCTCTCCACGGTCCAGATCGGGATTACGCTGATCGGTGTGCTATCCGGGGCATTTTCCGGGGCCACGCTCGGACAACGCCTGACGCAATGGCTGCTGCAAGCAGGCCTCTCGCCGACGCTCGCCGACACCATCGGCGTTGGCCTCGTCGTCGGTGTCATCACCTATGCCTCACTGATCATCGGCGAACTCGTGCCCAAGCAGATCGCGCTGCGCGATCCCGAAGCAATCGCCGTCAAGGTCGCGCCGGCGATGGTCCTGATGGCGAAAATCTCGCTGCCGCTGGTATGGTTGCTCGATCGATCAGGCAAGGCGCTGCTGTGGATTCTCGGCCATCGCGGCGAAGCCGAAGACAAAGTCAGCGAAGACGAAATCAAGACGTTGGTGGTCGAGGCAGAAAACGCCGGCGTGCTGGAGCCCGGCGAAAAGGAGATGATCGCGGGCGTGATGCGGCTTGGCGATCTGCCAGTCAGCGCTGTGATGACGCCAAGGCACGAGGTGAGCCAGATCGACCTCGCCGATACCAGTGCCGAGATCTATGACGCGCTCCGCACAAGCAATCACTCCCGCTGCGTTGTCTTCGATGGCAATCGCGAACACGCGCTCGGCATCGTCCAGGCCAAGGATGTGCTGGACGTCTATCTGGCCGGCCGGACGCCCGACATCCGCGCCCTGGTTCGCGAGGCGCCGATCATTCCGGAGACGGTCGACGCGCGGGACGTGGTTGCGATCTTGCGGGATTCCGCCGTGCATCTCGGGCTGGTGCACGACGAGTACGGCACCTTCCAGGGCGTGGTCACAAGCGCAGACATTCTGGAGGCGATCGTCGGCACGTTCCACACCGGGGCAGGTCCGGCCGAGCCCGCTTACGTCAGGCGCGATGACGGTTCTTATCTGGTATCGGGCTGGATGCCGGCGCTCGAATTCGCTGAACTGCTCGGCATCACGCTACCGTCGCCGCGGTCCTATCAGACCTTTGCAGGATTCCTGCTGCAGCAGTTCGGCGCGATCCCCGATGTCGGTCAGAAAGTTTGGGCCCATGGCTGGCAGTTCGAAATCGTCGATCTCGATGGCCGGCGCATCGACAAGGCGCTGGCCAGCCGCGTGGAGGCGTGACGGCCCGGCCCTGTTGATAACCCACCCGCTCCTGCCAGGATGGCAGGACAGACGGCTGCGGTATGCTATCGGCATATCCGCCTGACTAACCATGGACAGAAGCTATGCGGATTACCCTGGTCGGTTCCCGCCATTTCGGCGTGACGACACTGAACATGCTGCGGCAGCGCGGCGTCGATATCGTCAGGGTCGTCGTTCACGACGGTGAAGACCGATTGGCGGCCGCTGCCAGGGAGGCTGCCATAGAGGTTGTCGTGCAAGCCGATCCCAAACTCGTCACCGGCCCGGAGATCGCGCCCAATACCGACCTGATCGTGACCGCTCACAGCCACGCCCGCGTCAGCAAGGAGGCGCTGGCCGCGGCGAAACTCGGCGGCATCGGCTATCATCCCTCGCTATTGCCCCGGCACCGCGGACTTGCCGCAGTGGAATGGACCATCAAGGAGGGCGATCCGATCGCCGGCGGTAGCATCTATCATCTCGCCGACCGCATGGACGCCGGCGCCATCGCCGCCCAGGACTGGGTTTTCGTCAAGAAGGGCGAGACCGCCCGGGAGCTGTGGGAGCGCGCGCTGGCGCCTTTGGGCCAGCGGCTGCTGGGCGAGGTCATCGACCACGCCAAAACCCACAAGACCCTGCCCGCCAAGCCCCAGGACGAGCAGTTTGCAACTAGGGCGCCAAGCCTCGACGGTAAGATTTAACCTTAGTAAAGCATCGGCATAGTCGGGGGATAAATTGCGTTCCCGGACACGGAACCGGATTCACCTTAAAGTGTTTAAGCTCACAGGAACTTTATGTTGTTCCGCAGCGCAGCAAATTTTGGACACATTGTGGCCGGATAACCCGGACATCACACACATCGGGGATATCTTATCCATGCGTTTTACTCGCAATCGTGGCCTGTTGCTTGCGTCTTTTTTCGGTTCCGCAGCAATGCTCTTCGCCGCTCCGGCTTCCGCGCAACAGCCCTATGATGGTCTCTGGCAGGTAACGGTCATGACGAAGACCGGCAGTTGCGAGCCATCGACGATTTCGACGCTGACCGTAAGCGAGGGCAAGATTACTGCGCCGGGTGCCGCTATCTCCGGCAGCGTCGGCCGCGAAGGACTTGTGCGAGTCTCGATCAATGGTGCATATGCGAACGGTCAACTCGCTGGCAACTCCGGATCGGGGAAATGGAATGGGGCATCAGCTGGTGTGCCGTGCAGTGGACGATGGGAAGCATCCCGACAGTGAGATAGATCAGCGATCGCAATTGTTCGCCGATGCGCGGCGGCTGGCATTCGCAGCTGTCGCGTTTTTTATTGCTACCTTCGCAACCTCGTCCAGCCACGCCCAATCGGGCCCGTTCGCCGGCATGGCCGGTAAGTGGGCGGGCGGCGGCACCGTTACCCTCGACGATGGATCGACCGAGCGCATCCGCTGCCGCGCGATCTACGCAGTGAACGGACCCACCCTGGATATGAGCCTTACCTGCGCCAGCGACGCCTACCGGTTCAATCTGCAGGCCAATGCGGTCGCCCACAGCAGTGCCATTTCCGGGACTTGGAGCGAGACCAGTCGTAATATCGGCGGCAGCCTTCAGGGCCGCGGCGGCGGCGGGAATTTCCAGGTTATCGCCAGCGCCGCCGGGTTCAACGCCGACATCGCGCTGAGAACGACCGGCAACAAGCAGTCGGTCGTCATCAGGTCCGACAGCCAGTTTAGGGGCGCCAGCATTTCAATGTCGAAATAGGCCAGTCCCAACTCAACTGTGATCCCTCGCGAAGGCGGCGAGTGGTTGATTGACCTGTTAGCTCGTCTTCGGCTTCGCCAGCTTCGCCGCCGTTTCCTTGATGGTTCTTGCGATCAACATGGCCTGTTCCTTGTTGAAGGCAAAATCCTGGATGCCTTTGTGCGTGGTCAGCGAAAGCACCATGATATCGGGCTGGTTTTCGGGCCAACCGGTGGCGAACGCCGTGACGAAATCCGCAGACGTGGATCGATTTGTGGTCATGATTCCTGGCTTCCCTTGATTTTTCCTGGCGCGTTTTCTTCACGCGAACCGCCACCCATCCGGATCAGATCCGAGGGCATGCTTCACTCGAAAACGCTTTACGCCGCCGGCACGTAAGCGGTGACTTCGATTTCGACCTTGGCGCGCTGATCGACGAGACCATCGATATAGAGCAACGTCGACGGCGGGAAGTTTCGTCCTAGCGTCTCTTTCCAGACCGCGCCGATGCCGGCCCGTGCGGTTTCGTATTCGGCACGGCTGGTCAAATACCAGGTCAGGCGGACGATATGCTCAGGCCCGGCGTCGGCCTCCTTGAGCAATTTGACGATCCGCTTCAGCGCGGTTCCGACCTGCGCTGCCATATCAGGCTGATAGTCGCCCTTCTCATCGCCGCCGGTCTGGCCGGCAAGCACGATCCATTTTCCCGGACCATCGAAAGCCACCCCGTGTGAGAAGCCGCGGGGTTGCGACCATTCGGCCGGTTGCAAGACGCGCATCAGCAAATCCTCCCAGTATTTCGGCAATGCTTAGCACCATTTCGGCGGGCGCTCCCACAGCGAAATTATGATGCGCGGATCGCTGCCTCGGCAGAATTGGGTGTTGCAAATCGCGCTCGGCTCGTCGATACCGGCGTGCCCTTCTCGCGCCCTGTTTTCTCCCCCTCGCCTATGGATCGCACCCCCTCAAAGAGCCGAGCCGCGCTGTGGATGGCGGGCTGGCTCGCCCTGATGCTGATCGTGGCGGTTGCCGGCCGCGAGGCGATGCGCGAATTCAATGTGTTTCAGCTCATGGAGGTCCGCTCGATCTTAGGCCTGCTGATGCTGTATCCGCTGATCCACTTCAACGGCGGTTTTTCAGTGGTCAGGACCGCGCGGGTGCACCAGCATATCGCGCGCAACCTCATCCACTACGGCGCGCAGCTCGGCTGGTTCTTGGCGCTGACGCTGATCCCGATCGGACAGGTGGTGGCAATCGAGTTCACCATGCCAATCTGGACTGCGATCCTGGCTGCGGCGTTTCTCGGCGAGCGCATGACGGTCTGGAAGGTCGCGGCGATCGTGCTTGGTGTAGTCGGCGTGATCGTAATTGTTCGCCCCGCGACCGGCGAGGTCAATCCAGGCCAGTTGATCGCGCTGGCAGCCGCGGTCGGCTTCGGCATTTCAATTGCAATGGTCAAATCGCTGACCCGCACCGAACAGACGCTGGCGATCATCTTCTGGATGCTGGTGGTGCAGTCGGCGGCCGGGTTTTTCCCCTCGCTCTACGTCTGGAATTGGCCGCCCACCTACGTCTGGGGCTGGGCAATCGTGATAGCGTTTTGCGGCACGTTCTCCCACTACTGCATGGCGCGCGCAATGCTGCACGCAGATGCGACGGTGGTGATTCCGATGGATTTCCTGCGGGTGCCGCTGACGGCAACCGCCGGCTGGCTGATCTATTCAGAGCGGCTCGATCTGTTTACCGTACTCGGCGCTGTGCTGATCCTCGCCGGTAATCTGTTGAATCTGAAGCCGAACGATGCGATTGCCGCGCGCACTGGAATCTGATTGCGTTTCAAGATCAGCATCAGTCGCGGCGCCTGCACCGACCGGATGCCGTCGGCGGTAACGCATAGCCGATTCCGGAAATTTTGCACAATTGCGTGACTTTTTTGCTGCACGTACTGCGATTATTTCGTGTAGCCTTTGGGAAGCGTTACAGCTCTAAAGCATTTTCGATTCTGGCAGGGGATTTCAGATGCGCACCCTTACACTATTTGTATTCATGATGTGCGTGGCGCTGACCGCCACTGCCGCCAACGCCGAGAAGCGCGTCGCTTTCGTGGTCGGCAACGGCGCCTACAAGAATGTGGCGGCGCTTCCCAACCCGCCGATCGATGCCAAGGCGATAGCCGGCGTCTTACGCAATGTCGGCTTCGAGGTAGTCGAAGGCACCAACCTCACCCGTGACAAGATGACCGAGCGCCTGCTCGACTTCGGCAACAAGGCGCAAGGCGCCGACGTCGCGGTGTTCTTCTACGCCGGCCACGGCATCGCGATCAGCGGCACCAATTATTTGCTGCCGGTTGACGCCGACATCAAATCGGAAATGGACGTTAAGTTGGGTGCGGCGATCAACATCGACCTCACGCTCGACCAGACCATGGCCGACGCCAAGGTCAAACTGGTGTTCCTCGACGCCTGCCGTGACAACCCGTTCGCCGCCAAGATAAAGTCGAATTCCGCCACGCGCAGCGTCAATGTGCAGACCGGCCTTGCCGAGATGAAATCGGGCGAAGGCACGCTGATTGCGTTCGCCACCGGCCCGGGCCAGACCGCGCTCGACGGCCAGGAAGGCACCAACAGCCCGTTCACCCGCGCGCTGATCGCCAACATCACGACGCCCGGCGTTGAGATCCAGCAGGCGATGACCAAGGTCCGCGCCCAGGTCAACGAGGAAACCAACAAGGGTCAACTGCCCTGGGGCCACACCAACCTGATCGGTTCGGTTTATCTCAACCCGGCCGCGGCGCCTGCCGGCAATACCGCTGCCGCCTCGGCGCCGGTCGCTGTGGCTGCTGCGCCGGGCTCAGACGTCGAACTTGAGTTCTGGCGTTCGATCAAAGACTCCAACAAGCCGGAAGAGTTCAACGCCTATCTGACCAATTATCCGAACGGTCAGTTCCGCTCGCTGGCGCTGGCCCGCGTCGCCGCGCTTGAAAACGGCGCGAGCGCCCAGACCCGCAATCTTTCCACCGGCATCGATCCCGCGACCTTCACCGAGGAAGCCAACCAGACCACTGAGGACAAGATCGGCCTCGACAAGGGCCAGCGCCGTGACGCGCAGCGCCGGCTGACCGGTCTGGGTTTTGACACCAAGGTAACCGGCACCTTCGACGAAGCGACGCGCGCCGTGATCACGCGCTGGCAGGCTGCCCGCGGCTATCCCAAGAGCGGCTATCTCAACAAGCTACAGCACAAGGCGCTGCTGACCGAGATCGTAGCGATCACGCCATCTGCGAGCTCCAGCGATGACGGAGATCGCCCTGCCCGGCGCCGTGCCAGCAGTAGCGGTAGCGGCGGCCAACAACCACAACCACAGCCGCAACAACGTTACCACAGTAACAGCGGTCCCGATCCTGCCGGTGCCGGCCGCTTCATCGGCGGCGTCGTGGGCGGCATGCTTCGCTAGAGCATGATCCGGAAAAGTAGGCACCGGTTTTCCCTCGCGACAAACGCAAAGCGTTTGCGCGGAGATCATGCTCAAACAAAAGGATAGAGCGGGATGAAGATTCGAAGAAAATTCATCGCGCTTTAGGATCATCCGCGGAACACTTTGACGACGAAAAGCCCGGGAACATCCCGGGTTTTTATTTAGGGCGGGAGAGTTTCGTACAGTCCGCGCGCCCCTCGGTCAGCTTGATGAATTTGTCGCCGCCCGAGGTTACTCTGCACATTTCCACTTCCTTGCCGGCCGGGACTGACTTTGCGCAGGTGATCTGGGGATTGTTGTCGTATTTGGTGGTTTGGAATTTGCAGGTGACGATGCAGGAGGCATCGCTCGCCAGTGAATTCGTGATCAGAACGCTCGCGAGTTCCTCGCCCGGCAACATCATGCAATTGAACGGCACCGATTCCGCGGTTGCAGGATCGACCAACAAGCCAATATGCAGCAAGCCGAGGAATATCGACAGAGCGAACAGAACATCGGCCCACCGCGCTCGCATCGATCCCGCCAGGTCCTATTTCCCCGCAGCCTTTCGCAGCGCGTCATTGATGCGGTCCTGCCACCCGGGACCGCCCTCCTGGAAAAATTCAAGCACGTCGTGATCGATGCGCAGCGAGACAAGCTCCCTTACGCCCGGGAGCACGGCTTTCTTCTCCGGCGCCTCCGGAACCTTGGTGGTGGTGCGCTTGAACGCGGCTTCGGCCTCAGTGCGTGCATCGTTCAGCGTTCGTGGTCGCCTCGGCTGATCCGGCATGGTCAGATTCCTTCAAATAAAGCCGTCGACAGATAGCGCTCCGAGAACGACGGCACGACAGCCAAAATGGTCTTGCCGGCGGCTTCGGGACGTTTGCCGATCTGCAGCGCCGCCGCAATGGCCGCACCCGAAGAAATGCCGCCGGGGATACCCTCGGTACGTGCCAGCGCGCGAGTAATTTCAATTGCCGTCGCGCTATTGACCTTGACGATCTCGTCGATCACGGAGCGGTCCAGGATATCCGGAATGAACCCGGCGCCGATGCCCTGGATCTTGTGCGGCGTATGCTGTCCGCCCGACAGCACCGGGCTTTCCTCGGGTTCTACGGCCACGATCCGGAGCGAGGGCTTGCGCGGCTTCAAGACCTGCCCGACTCCTGTGATGGTGCCGCCGGTTCCGACGCCGGCAACAAAAAAATCGATATTGCCGCCGGTGTCATTCCAGATTTCTTCCGCAGTAGTGCGGCGGTGAATCTCGGGATTGGCGAGGTTTTTGAACTGCTGCGGCATCACGGCGTTGGGCGTGGTACGCACCAGTTCCTCGGCGGTTGCGATTGAGCCTTTCATGCCTTGGGCGGCGGGCGTCAGAATGATCTCGGCGCCGAGAAAGGCCAGCATCTTGCGCCGTTCTGTTGACATCGATTCCGGCATGACCAGCTTCAGCCGGTAACCGCGGGACGCAGCGACAAAGGCGAGCGCAATGCCGGTATTGCCCGAGGTCGGTTCAATTAGCACGGTGTCGGCGTTGATCACACCGGCCTGTTCCATCGCGATCACCATCGCCGCGCCGATGCGATCCTTCACGCTTGCCGCTGGATTGAAGTATTCGAGCTTGGCGAGAACGGTGGCGTGTACGCCGTGCGCCTGCGGCAATCTGCGCAGACGAACGATCGGCGTATTGCCGATCGCGTCAACGACGGAGTCAAAAACCTGACCTCGCCCCGGACGTTGCACTGCACTCGTTGTCAACGATGCGTCCATCACAAGACTCCTGTGGCGAGAATGTGCAAGAAATCGGCGCTAATCTTTAATTAGGGGCAGCGCGCTACAGTGTGCAAGCTGGAAACCGCTCTGTCAAAATTCGCTGCGTTGCAAACCTAAGACGCGACAAATAACGCTAAACCAACGCATTTGTGTTGCGACAACGTCAAACAAATCGGTGTATAATTTTTCGTGTGAGTGAAGCTCAGGTCAGATCGCAAGGAGGTCACGATGGCAGCTGTTGCTGAAGTCTTGCCGACCATCGCGTCTAACCCGGATCCGCGCGGTTGTGATTTACCGACCTGTCCGGTGTGTGCGGACTCCATGGTCGCCGCGGAAGCTTCCGCCTACCTGAACGACAATGTGATCAGTTATCTTTGGACCTGCGACACCTGTGGGTACGGTTTCGTAACCAAGCATTCGGTCAAGCGGTTCGTCTGTAACTGAATCACCTCGCGGCGATATCACCGCGCGCCCAATCGGCGCGCGTTTGTTTTTGGAAGTCCTCAAACGTCCCGGTCGAGATCGCAGCGCGGATGTCCTGCATCAGCTGCTGGTAATAGGCGACATTAATTTCCGACAGCAGCATCGCCCCCAATGTTTCGCCCGACCTCACCAGATGATGCAGGTAGGCGCGGGAAATATTCCGCGCGGATGGCCACGGGCTTTCTTCGTCGAGCGGACGCGGATCGTCGGCGTGGCGGGCATTGCGCAGGTTGATCTGGCCGAACCGCGTGAACGCCATGCCGTGCCGACCGTTCCGTGTCGGCATCACGCAGTCGAACATGTCGATCCCGCGCGCCACGGCCTCCAGTATGTCTTCGGGCGTGCCGACGCCCATTAAATAGCGCGGACGGTCCGCGGGCAGCACTGGAGCGGTTTCCCCGATCATCGCGAGCATCACCGCCTG
>JBJMTR010000327.1:0-2325 GCA_045811565.1 Bradyrhizobium sp. | reverse complement strand
GTCGGCGGAGACGTAGCCGGCGAGACCATAGGGCGTGTCGTTGGCGATCTTGACCGCGTCGGCTTCATCCTTGGCGCCGAGGATGGTGAGCACGGGGCCAAAGATTTCCTCGCGCGCAATCGTCATGTCGTTGGTGACGTCGGCGAAGATGGTCGGGCGCACATAGAAGCCCTTGTTGACACCTTCCGGCAGGCCGGGGCCGCCGGCGACCAGCGTCGCGCCTTCCTCGATGCCTTTGTGGATCAGCGCCTGGATCTTGTCCCACTGGCCGCGGTTGACGACCGGGCCGATCGTGGTGCCTTCCGCGCGGGGGGCGCCGGCCTTGGTCTTGTCGGCGACGCCCTTGGCGATGGCGGCGACTTCCTTCATCTTAGACAGCGGCACGATCATCCGCGACGGCGCGTTGCAGGACTGTCCGGAGTTGTTGAACATGTGCATCACCCCGCCGGAGACCGCCTTGGTCAGGTCGGCATCGTCGAGGATAACGTTCGGCGACTTGCCGCCGAGCTCCTGGCTGACGCGCTTCACGGTTGGGGCTGCTCGCTTCGCGACATCGATGCCGGCGCGGGTCGAGCCGGTGAACGAGATCATGTCGATATCCGGGTGCTCGCTCATGGCGGCGCCGACTTCGGGGCCGAGGCCGTTGATCAGGTTGAACACGCCCTTCGGCACGCCGGCCTCGTGCAGGATTTCCGCGAAGATCAGCGCCGAACTCGGGGTGAACTCGGACGGCTTCAGGATCATGGTGCAGCCGGCTGCGAGCGCGGGCGCGACCTTGCAGGCGATCTGGTTCAGCGGCCAGTTCCACGGCGTAATCATGCCGACGACGCCGACCGGCTCGCGCAGCACCACGGCGGTACCGACGTTTTCCTCGAAGTGATAGTTCTTCAGCACGTCGAGCGTGGACATGATGTGGCCGAGCCCGGCGCCGGCCTGCAGCTTCTCCGCCATCGGCAGCGGCGCGCCCATTTCGTCGGAGACGGCGGCGCCGATCTCCTTCATGCGGCCCTTGTAGACTTCGACGATTTTCGAGAGCAGCGCCACCCGCTCTTCGCGGCTGGTCTGCGAATAGCTCTCGAACGCACGACGCGCGGCGGCCACCGCCTTGTCGACGTCGGCCTTGGAGCCGAGTGCAACCTCATACATCGCCTCTTCGGTCGCCGGATTGACGACGGGCGTCGACTTCCTGACGACTGGATCGACCCAGGCGCCATCGATGTAGAATTGCATGCGATTGACCATCGTAAACCTCTTTATGCAGCGCGAATGGAAGGGGAACGGAAGCGTTCGGGAGGCATCCTCGCACGAAAGCCCTGATAAATGAACCCGCCATATGCGGGCCGCCGCCTTGCGGCGGATACTGGATATAAGATCAGCGGCGTGACGGTGGCAAGAGTTTCAGCCGGTCATTCTGGCGCATCCCGGAATGACGGCTTCATATCTCACACGGCCATTTTGCGGTGCCGTATCGGGGCACCCACGGTTAAGGCCTCCGCCGCATCGATGATTGCGTTGGCGTCGATGCCGTGGTGGCGGTAGAGGTCGCCAATGGTGCCGGTCTGGCCGAAATGCTCGACCCCAAGCGCCTCGACGCGGTGGCCGCGCACGCTGCCGAGCCAGCCGAGCGAGGCCGGGTGGCCGTCGATCACGGTGACGATGCCGGTGTCGCGCGGCAACGGCGCCAGCAGTTTCTCGACATGGCTGAGATGCTGGAGGCCGCGCCGGTCGCGCCGCAAGTTGCGTGCCGCCGTCCAGCCTGCATGCAGCCGGTCCGCCGAAGTCACCGCCAGCAAGCCGACATCGCGATGGCTTTCGCCGATGAAGCCAACCGCCTCGATCGCCTCGGACGCCACCGCGCCGGTATAGGCGACCACCAGATCGCAATTAGCTCCCGGCTTACGCAGCCAATAGGCACCGTCGGTGATGTCGCGCTGCAGGTCCGGCGTCATGATCCGCTGCGGCTGCTCCACCGTGCGGGTCGAAAGCCGCAAATAAACCGACCCGCCCTCGTCGGCTTGGCGCTGCATGTGCTGGAAACCCCAGCCCATGATCACGGCAAGTTCATCGACAAAAGCCGGCTCGAACGAGGCCAGCCCGTCCTGCGCCATGCCGATCAGGGGCGTTGCGATCGACTGATGCGCGCCGCCCTCCGGTGCCAGCGTAATGCCTGATGGCGTCGCCACCACCATGAAGCGTGCATCCTGGTAGCAGGCATAATACAACGCATCGAGGCCGCGCTCGATGAAGGGATCGTACAGCGTGCCGATCGGCAGCAGCCGTTCGCCGTTGATCTGATGCGACAACCCCAGCGCCGACAGCAGTATG
>JBJMTR010000326.1:0-28168 GCA_045811565.1 Bradyrhizobium sp. | reverse complement strand
TCAGGCTAAGAGGCCCCCTTGGTGCTCGGGACGAGTTCCTCCTGGCGGCCACCGCCCAGAATCTCCGAAAGCTGGCAAAGCTGATCCTGCCGCCTGCTCTGAAGCCCGCTTGAGCACCAGAGAGCCCGCGCGCGCCTGTCTCTTCAATCTATTCTGATCGATTAGTTCGCCGACTTCTTCAACACAATCGGCGCAGAGCGGTCGTTCGCTGCAAAGCTCACGTCAGGTAAGCGTCCACGACCATGGCAGTCGCGGTTCTCGTTCGTTCATGTTGGTAACTTAGCAACTGATTAGCTTCTTCAAGGAAGCGGCGCTGTGGACCGTTTGCGCATAGCTTTCGATCTGACCTTCGTCAAAAGCATCAAGCAATGACCAAAGGATTCGTTCTAGCGACGCCATTCCGAAATTGAATTGGCGCAACAAAATAAAATCGCCTTGGAATTGAAGTAGGGCGACACGCGCAATCGATAGCGCCGCTTTTGCGTCCGACGTGATTGCTTCGTGAGTTCTGTTCGACCGCAACAAGCTTGTAGGAAACCACCATAACGGTCGCCTAGTTCAAACGGCCAGGCGTTACGCGAGCTTTTGAAATGAAAGCCGGAGACAGCTCACTTGCAATGTTTAGTAAATCGTGATTTACTAAACAAATCGAGCTTTGCCGGATCCCAAGAATCCGCGAGCGCGAGGAGACGCCGGTTCAACCTATTCAGCCCGTTAGGGACTGTGTCGCACTGCTCGAAGCCTTCGAGCGGGCAGGAACGCCGCGCCATGTCGATGGCCGGTTAAAATGGAGGGAAATGCGCATGAACAATAGCATGAAGGCACTCTTTGCTGCAGGCGGTGCTCTTGCAGCCGCGCTCTGCATCGGAGCGGCGACCACGCCCGCGCAAGCGCAGGGCAAAACCATCACGCTGTGCTGGGCCGCATGGGACCCGGCCAACGCGCTGGTCGAACTGTCGAAGGATTTTACCGCCAAGACCGGGATCGGCATGAAGTTCGAATTCGTGCCGTGGCCCAATTATGCCGACCGCTTCCTGAACGAACTCAATTCACGGGGGTCGCTGTGCGACCTCATCATCGGCGATTCACAATGATCGGCGGCGCCGCAGAGAACGGCCAGTACGTGAAGCTCAATGATTTCTTCAAGAAGGAAGGAATCAGCATGGACGACTACATGCCGGCCACCGTGGTCGGTTATTCGCAGTGGCCGAAGAACACGCCGAACTATTGGGCGCTTCCGGCCATGGGCGACGCGGTGGGCTGGACCTATCGCAAGGACTGGTTTGCGCGCCCCGACGTGCAGAAGGATTTCAAGGCAAAATATGGCCGGGATCTCGCTGTGCCGAAGACGCTCGATGAACTCCGCGACATCGCACAGTTCTTCCAGGGCCGCGATATCGACGGCAAGAAGGTCTATGGCGCTTCGATCTATACCGAGCGCGGCTCGGAAGGCATCACCATGGGCGTTTCGAACTATCTCTACGACTATGGCTTCAAGTACCAGGACCCCAACAAGCCATATGCGATGGATGGCTTCGTCAACTCGGCTGGCGCCGTCAAGGGGCTCGAAGCGTACAAGGAGCTCTACAAGTGCTGCACGCCTCCCGGCGCTTCCAACTCCTACATGTCGGAAGGTCTTGATGCCTTCAAGTCCGGCCAGGTGGCGCTGCAGATGAACTTTTTCGCCTTCTTCCCGGGCCTCTACAAGGACCCGAATGTCGGCGGCGACAAGATCGGGTTCTTCTCCAATCCCGCCGCCACCACCCAGGCAACCCAGCTCGGCGGACAGGGAATCTCCGTGGTTTCCTATTCCAAGAACCAGGGCGAAGCGCTGCAATACATCAAATGGTTCTCCGGTGGCGATGTGCAGAAGAAGTGGTGGGCGCTGGGCGGCTATTCCTGCGCTAAATCCGTGCTGAACGACCCGAGCTTCCCGGACAGCGCCCCCTTCGCCAAGGAGTTCCTGAAGTCGATGGGCATGGTGGTCGACTTCTGGGCCGAGCCCTCCTACGCCCAACTCCTGCAAGCCGAGCAGAAGCGCGTGCATGACTACGTGGTCGCCGACAAGGGGACTGCGCAGGCAGCGCTCGACGGGTTGGTGAAAGACTGGAAAGCCATCTTCAAGGAAGAGGGCAAGAAGTTCTAGGATAGCGGCCTGGAGCGCGGTTCGCTCGCGCTCCAGGCCATTCTTTCCGGCAATACCAGGACTCGCTTCCGAAGCCGACAATCGCGGCGCATCAGGACCAGCCGACGCCATGAATGATTTGAGTGCCTCATCGCGGATTACCTACGGCGCCGTGCCCGTACAGCCCGCCGCGGTGCGTCGTATCCGCGGCTTGTCGGACAAGGCGCTCGCATGGCTCTTCATCACCCCGACGATCGTGCTGCTGCTGGCGATCAATATCTTCCCCCTGGTCTGGACCATCTATCTGTCATTCACCAACTATCGGGCCAACCGGGCCAATGCCCCGGTGAAGTGGCTGGGGATCGACTGGTACCAGACGATCCTGACCGATCCGGACATCTGGGCGGCGATGCAGGTGACGGCGCATTTCGTGTTCTGGACCGTCGTCATCGAGACCGTGGTTGGATTTGGCCTCGCCTTCCTGATCGACAAGAAATTCCGCGGCCACGGCATGTGGACCACGATCATCCTGCTGCCGATGATGCTTTCGCCGGCTGTGGTCGGCAATTTCTGGACGTTCCTCTACCAGCCGCAAATCGGCCTCTTCAATCATGTGGTTGCCTTCCTCACCGGCCGCCCCGCATCGTCGTTCCAGATGCTGGGTGACGTGACGCTCAGTCCCTGGGCGATCGTCATCGTCGACGCCTGGATGTGGACGCCCTATGTGATGCTGATCTGCCTCGCCGGCCTGCGCTCGATCCCGGACTACATCTATGAGGCGGCGGAGGTCGACCGTGCGTCGAAATGGCGGCAGTTCTGGTCGATCACGCTGCCGATGGCGTTGCCGTTCATCATGCTCGCCGTGCTGTTCCGCGGCATCGAGAACTTCAAGATGTTCGACATGGTCAACCTGCTCACCGGGGGCGGGCCGGGGTCGACCACGGAGGTTGCCTCGATCACACTCAAGCGCGCGGCCTTCGAGAGCTGGCGGACGGGTTATTCCTCGGCCTTCGCGATCATTTTGTTCGTGACGGTGTTTGGCCTGGCCAACATCTATGTCAAGGCGCTGAACCGGGTGAAAAGCCGATGAGCATCGCAGCCCATTCCGTCGTCGAACCATCCGCGGTTACGCGGCGCTTGGCGCGTTCGCTCGTGGTTCTCTACGCCGTGATCACCATGATCCCGCTGGTCTGGATCGTACTCACCTCGTTCAAGTCGCCGGACGATGCGATCTCCTATCCGCCCAAGGTCGTCTTCACCCCGTCGCTGGAGGGTTTCTGCAATCTCTTCACGACGCGCTCGCGCCAGACGCCGGAATTCATCCGTTCGCTCGGACCGCCACAGGGGCTCTGTGATGAAATTGCGCGCGGCCGCAACATGGTGGTCGCCGGCCCGTCGAACTATGTGCCGCGTTTCGTCAATTCGCTGATCATCGCCTTCGGTTCGACCGTGCTTGCGGTTGCGCTCGGCACGTTGTCGGCCTACGGCTTCTCGCGATTTCGCGTGCCGCTGAAGGACGATCTGCTGTTCTTCATCCTGTCGACGCGGATGATGCCGCCGATCGCGGTCGCGATCCCGATCTACCTGATGTACCGCACCATCGGGCTGTCGGATACAAGGCTCGGCATGATCCTGCTCTACACCTCGGTGAACGTCTCGCTCGCTGTTTGGCTACTGAAAGGTTTCATCGACGAGATCCCGCGCGAGTATGAGGAAGCGGCCATGATCGACGGCTATACGCGTTTTCAGGCCTTCGTGAAGGTGGTGCTGCCGCAGGCAACGACGGGAATTGCGGCAACGGCGATCTTCTGCCTGATCTTCGCCTGGAACGAATACGCCTTTGCCGTGCTTCTGACCTCCGGCAACGCCCAGACGGCGCCGCCCTTCATTCCGATCATCATCGGCGAGGGCGGGCAGGACTGGCCTGCGGTCGCTGCCGGTACGACGCTGTTTCTGGTGCCAATCGTCGTGTTCACGGTGCTCCTGCGCAAGCATTTGCTGCGCGGCATTACCTTTGGAGCCGTCCGCAAATGAGCCTCGGTGCAAACTCCTCCATGCCGGGCCGCAGCTTCGCGGACAGAATTCTGCGGCGCGGCCCGCTGGAAGCCATCGCGACGGCGATCATCGCCGCGGGTGTCGTCATGCTGATGCAGCCATTTTCGCTGACGTTCTATTCCTGGTCGTTTGCGACCACGCTGTTCGGAACGGTGATGTTCATCATTGTCTCGAAGATCAGGGAGTAGAGCTCGATGGCACAGATCAGGGTCGAAGCGCTCGACAAGTCCTTCGGCGATTTCCATGCCGTCGAGGCTGCCAGCTTCACGGTCGAGGACGGCGAGTTCCTCTGTCTGCTGGGTCCTTCCGGCTGCGGCAAGACGACGACGCTGCGCATGATTGCAGGGCTTGAACTGCCGACGGGCGGCACCATTCGGCTTGATGGCGAGGACGTGACGATGAACCGCGCATCTGCCCGGGATATCGCTTTCGTGTTCCAGCTCTTCGCCCTCTATCCGCATATGAATGTCCGGCGAAACATCGGTTTCCCCCTGAAATGCGAGGGCATCGGCGCGGCGGAATCCGACCGGCGGGTGGTCGAGGCCGCACGCATCCTGCGCATTTCGCATCTTCTCGACCGGCCAGTGTCGGGTCTTGCCGGCGGCGACCGGCAGCGCGTCGCGCTTGGACGCGCGATCGTGCGCAAGCCGAAATGCTTCCTGATGGACGAGCCGCTCGGTGCACTCGATACCGAAATGCGCGAGGCAATGATCCACGAATTGCGCGCGTTGCATGACCGGCTCGGAGCCACCACAGTCTATGTTACGCATGATCAGCTCGAGGCCATGGCGATGGCCGATATGATTGCCGTGATGAACAACGGTGTCGTCGAGCAGGTCGCGAGCCCGCGCGATATCTACGACCGGCCAGCCTCGCTCTTCGTTGCAGACTTCATTGGCTCGCCGCCGATGAACTTCCTGCCGTTCCGCGGCAGCCTGCAAGCCGGCGCACAGGCGATCCGGCTCGGCGAGCGCGAGGTTGCGGTTCCCGCGGCGCGCGAGGGGCTGCCGGAAAGCGATCTCGTTCTCGGGGTCAGGCCCGAGCATGTGCGTTTCGCCGATCGTGGCGCCGTGCGGGGCGAGGTCTATGGGATCGAGTATCTCGGCACGACGCAGATCGTGACCGTGACGACGCGCTATGGGGCACTCAAGGCCCGGTCGCCCGCCAGCGTGTCGTTTCGGACCGGAGAGAATGTCGGGCTCGACTTCCGGTCCGATACGCTGTCGATCTTCGACAAGGCGTCCGGCCGGGCGATTCGCACCGTGTTGCATGAGGGAGGCGTGCATGGCTGAGGTCGAGATCAGGGCGGTCTCCAAGGCGTTCAAGAAAACGCAGGCCGTCAGCGATCTGTCGTTGACGGTCGGCGACGGCGAATTCGTTGCCCTGCTCGGGCCGACGGGTGCCGGCAAGACGACGACATTGCGCCTGATCGCCGGACTGGAGATGCCCGACCGTGGTTTGATCCGAATCGGCGGACGCGACGTGACCGGCGATGCGCCGGCCGACCGCGACGTCGCTTTCGTGTTCCAGCAATATTCGCTGTATCCGCATCTGAGCGTGTTCGAGAACATGGCTTTTGCGTTGCGTGCGCCGATCCGCCGCGTCCCGGAGGCCGAGATCCGCGCGAAAGTGCGGGAAGTCGCGCGCCTTCTCCACATCGAAACCAAGCTCGACAACAAGGCCACGCAGTTGTCGGGCGGACAGATGCAGCGGGTTGCGATCGGCCGGGCGCTGGTGCGTTCGCCCGCGATCTATCTGATGGACGAACCGCTCTCTTCGCTGGATGCCAAGCTGCGCGGCGAAATGCGGCTTGAACTGAAGCGTATCCAGACCGATCTCGGCGCGACCATCCTCTATGTCACCCATGATCAGACCGAAGCGATGACCATGGCCTCCCGCATCGGCGTCATCGAGGGCGGGCGGCTGCTGCAGATCGGTACGCCGCGCGAGATCTACGAGAACCCGATCAACGCTCATGTCGCCGCGCGGCTTGGCCAGCCGGCGATCAACCTGCTGCCGGCGGCTCTCTTTGCCGGCGCGCCGCGCGGGGCCATGACCATCGGCGCACGCACCGAGCACCTGACGATCGCGCACGGCGGCGGCGACGTACAAGCGACCGTCAAGCGGATCGAGCATCTCGGCGACCAGAGCCACCTCCATCTCGATCTTGGCGGCCGTCCCGTCGTGACGTTGTCCGACCCTGAAGCCAGGCTCGGCGCCGGGGATATCGTGTCGCTTCGCCTCAACAAGCCGCTGTTCTTCGATGCGGATGGCGGGAGGGTCGCGGCATGAGTCTCGATCGGGCAGCGAGAGAAAAACTGGTGCGGGCGCTTGCAGCGTCGATAGTCGAGCACGCCGAGGAACTGACCAGCCTGGACCAGGCGATCGGCGACGGCGATCACGGATTGAACATGAAGCGCGGTTTTGAGGCCGTGCTTGCGACGCTGCCCGGCCTCGCGGACAAGTCGTTGCGGGAGATGCTGAAGGCGATTGGAATGACACTGGTCATGAAAGTCGGCGGCGCTTCCGGGCCATTGGTCGGCACCTTCTTCATGGAGCTTGGCAAGGCGCTTCCGGAGCAGCCGGCGCGTGCCGATCTCGTCGCGGCGGCGGACAAGGCGATCGAGGCGGTCAAGATGCGCGGGCGTTCGGAAGCGGGGCAGAAAACCTTGCTGGATGTTCTGGTGCCCGTGCAGGCCGTATTTGCGGGTGGCGGTGATGCCAAGGCGATTGCGGCCGAGGCGACGCAAGCCGCCGATCGCACGACACCGATGCTTGCAACCCGCGGCCGGGCATCCTTCCTCGGCGAAAGATCAATCGGCCATATGGACCCGGGGTCGCGCTCGGCGTCCCTCCTGATCAGCGCAGCAATTGCGGCGCTGGAATTCGAGGCAATTTCATGAGCAATTCAAGTTCCGGCTATGTCGGCATCGTCATCGTTTCGCATTCCTCCAAAATCGCGGAAGGCGCAGCCGATATGGTGCGCCAGATGGTAGGCAACGCCGTGCCGCTCGCCTGGACCGGCGGCGATCCTGACGGCGGGCTCGGCACCAATGTCGCCGGTATCCTCGAGGCAATCGAGGCGGCCTGGTCACCGGCCGGCGTGGCGATCCTGGTCGATCTTGGCGGCGCCGAGACCAATTCGGAGATGGCGGTAGAGATGCTGGTTGAAGATCGACGTGCGCGCGTCGTTGTCTGCAATGCGCCGGTGGTGGAGGGCGCTGTGATCGCGGCGACCGAATCCTCGGGCGGTTCGTCGCTTGCCGCCGTCAAACGGAGCGCGGAGGAATTCTATGCATGATGTCAACGCCAGCCGGGCGGCTAACGCCTACGTGCCGCTGACAGCCTCGGCGATTCTCGTTAATGCCGTCGGTCTTCATGCGCGGCCGTCGGTCAAGCTGACGCAGTGCGCAAAAGGCTTTGCTGCGAAGATCGAACTTGCGCTTGCGCCGGACGGACCCTGGACCGATGCGAAAAGTCCGGTGAAGGTGATGCGCGTGAAGGCTCCGCAGGGAGCCACGCTGTATTTCCGCGTCACCGGCCCAGACGGCAAGGCTGCGCTTGCTGCCGTGCTTGCACTTGTACAAGACGGTTTCGGCGAGGCCTGACCTGTGGCTGAGATTCATCTCATCGGCCGTGCTGCCTCGCCGGGTCTCGCGATCGGGCCGGTTACGACGCTTTCTGCTGCTGTAGCGAGGCGGACGGCGAGCGACGATCCCGCGCAGGAGGCGACGGCACTGCGGGCGGCAATCGAAGGCGCGAGGGCGGAGATCGCCGAACAGATCAGGACGGTTCAGGGCGAGGTGGCCGACATTCTGGAATTCCAGGTCGCCATGCTTGAAGATGATGCTCTGGCGGACGCGGCCTACGAGGTCATCTCGGTGGGGATCGCTGCCGACCATGCCTGGCGCTTGGCACTCGACGCGGAGATTGCCGGCTATCGCTCTGCTGAAGATGAATATTTCCGTGCCCGTGCCGCGGATATCGTCGACATCCGCGACCGTGTGCTCGCGCATCTGAGCGGCGTGGACACGGTCGCCAGGATCACCGGTGGCTCGATCGTTGCGGCTGACGACATCACGCCTTCCGCTTTTCTTGCCGCCGACTGGTCGCACGGCGGTGCCATCGCGCTGGCTGCGGGCTCACCCTCCTCGCATGTCGCGATGTTGGCGCGGGCGCGCGGGGCGCCCATGGTGGTCGGGCTCGGCCCATTGTCGTGGAACGGGCAGCCACCGGCGCTGGCGCTGGTCGACGGCGACGCAGGCAGCGTGATCTTCGATCCCGAGCCGGAGACGCGTCGCCTGTTCGAGCAGCGCATGGCGGCAGCGAACGCTGCGCTGGCCGCCGCCGAGGCCACCAGCCTTGCGCCTGCCTATACCGCCGATGGCCGGCCGATCGCGGTTCTGCTCAACATTGCCGCGCCTGAAGACCTTGCGGGCCTCGATCCCGCGATCTGCGACGGCATCGGCCTCGTGCGCACGGAATTTCTGTTCGAGGCGTCTCACGGCCTGCCGGACGAGGACACGCAATATGCAGTCTACCGGCGCATTCTTGAGTGGGCCCAGGGAAGACCGGTGACGATCCGCACTCTCGACGCCGGCGGCGACAAGCCGATCAAGGGCCTGACAATCGATGGTGAGAGCAATCCGTTCCTCGGCCTTCGCGGCATCCGCCTCTCGCTTGCGCGGCCGGAGGTGTTTCGCGTGCAACTGCGGGCGCTGTCGCGTGCGGCGGTGCACGGGGTGCTGAAAGTAATGCTGCCGATGATCGCCGTTCCCGCAGAACTCGATCGTGCCGGTGTCGTGCTTGACGGGGAGTTCGCGGCACTGAGGGGGGAAGGGATCGCTTGCGCCCGGCCGCCGCTCGGTATCATGATCGAGGTTCCCGCGGCGGCGCTCTGCGCCGAGGATTTCGACGCTGCTTTCTATTCTATCGGATCGAACGACCTGACCCAGTATACGATGGCTGCGGCGCGCGATACCGGCTCGGTCGCCGACCTCAACGATGCGGGCCATCCGGCGGTGCTGGCGCTGATCGCCCGGACCGTTGAGGCCGCCCGCAAGCGCGATGTCGAGGTTTCGCTCTGCGGCGACGCAGCCGCCGACACCCGCCTGACGACGGTGTTGCTCGCGACCGGGCTGACGAGCCTCTCGGTGGCGCCGGTTACGGTGGCGCGGCTCAAGGCGGCCATCGCAAAGGCAGGTTCAAGAGTAGGCTCATGACGGAAGAAGCAGGCGAAGAGACCCGCGCGCCCGGCGACAGCAATGTCGCCGACTACAAGCTTATCCTGCGGCGAGTGCTCGACAACAGGCCGTCCGGGACCAGGCTCAAGCTTGCGGCGGCACTGGGCAAGAACCGCTCCTTCGTGACCCAGATCACCAATCCGGCCTATCTGGTGCCGATTCCGGCCAAGCATGTCGCGATCATCTTCGAGGTCTGCCATCTGTCCGGCGTCGAGCGCACGGCATTCCTGGAAGCATATGGACGCGCGCATCCCGGCCGGCTGCGCGCATCCCATCGCGAAGCGCGCACGCGCACCATTGCGGTGACTGTGCCCGACCTCGGCGACGACAAGAAGAACCGCGCGCTCGAACAACTCGTCATCGATTTTGCGGCGCAGCTCGCGCGCTACGCCGAGAGCGTCGGCTGACGGATTGATCCGAACCGCAAGTGAACCATCGGGAGGGCGTTTATGAAAAAGCTGATAAACGGCGCCGAGACGGTACTCGAAGAAAGTCTTGACGGTTTTGCCGCCGCGCATGCGGATATCCTGCTGCTGGGTCCTGAGCGCAAATTCGTGCGCCGCCGCGCCTTGAAACCCGGCAAGGTCGCCCTGATTTCAGGCGGCGGTTCGGGGCATGAGCCGTTGCATGCGGGCTTTGTCGGCCGCGGCATGCTCGATGCCGCTTGCCCCGGCCAGGTCTTCACCTCGCCGACGCCGGACCAGATGATAGAGGCGGCAGAGGCCGTCGACACCGGCGCAGGCGTTCTCTTCATCGTCAAGAACTACGAAGGCGATGTGATGAATTTCACTATGGCTGCGGAGATGGTCGGGCGAGAAGTTGCGAGCGTGGTGACCAACGACGACGTCGCGGTCGAGAAATCGACCTACACGACCGGTCGTCGCGGTGTCGCGGGTACGCTGATCGTGGAAAAGATGGTCGGTGCCGCGGCCGAGGCCGGCATGCCGCTTGCCGCCCTCAAGGCGCTCGGCGATGAAATCAACCGGCGCACGCGCTCGATGGGCGTGGCGCTGTTGCCGTGTACCGTGCCGGCGGCGGGGCGGCCGAACTTCACACTGGCCGACGACGAAATGGAAATGGGCGTCGGCATTCATGGCGAGCCTGGCCGGCGCAGGGTAAAGCTGGCCCCCGCCGATGCGATTGCCGAGGAGCTCGTTGGCGCGATCCTCAAGGACCTTGCGCCGAAGCAGGGCAGCGAAGTGCTGCTTCTCGTCAACGGGTTCGGCGCAACCCCGCTGATCGAGCTCTATTTGATCGTCAACAGCGCAAAGCGAATTCTGGATGGTGCGGGGATTAAAGCGACGCGTTTCCTGACCGGATCCTATGTGACAGCTCTCGACATGGCCGGTGTCTCGATCACCGTATCCGCGCTCGATGGCCAGGCGAAGGAATTGTGGGATGCTCCGGTCCGCACTGCGGCGCTGCGCTGGGGCACTTGATCACATCTCGCGGCTTAGTTTTCGTTGCAGCCGAAGAGCTGTCGGTTCCGTCCTACCTGGGCCAGTCTCCGCAAGGGGGCCGCTCCTCATTGGCCTTAGTTGAGCGCGATCGATCCAATAAGGGCATCCGCGCCGCCAAGGTGGTACATCTGCCGAGAAAACCTTCATCAACGGCAAAAGGGGGAGCAAGTTTCGATAAAATTGGACCCGGTCGGAAGGTCCGCTCATGGCGCAAAGCAGCGCTGCCTATCGTCAATGAATGAGCGCTGGAGGTGCCCCGAAGCCGCCCCTTCAACGAAGGGATGGGCGAAGAGCGCTAAGTCGCAAGCCGGGGAATCGCCTGACACCGCTGCGACGCGTGACCCGACCAACGTCCGGACACAAAAAACCGGACCCATGTGCATCGGTCGTAGGCTTCTTGAGCCGTGTGCACATGGGGCCGGTCTGATCGTCGCCGCGTTTTCGGCCAGAGACATCTTGCGATGCGTCAAGCTCACCAGCGATGGTGGTCGCGATACCGCGGCGGCTTGGGTTTGCGGAAAACCGCGCCCTTACTTCTTCATCTTCTTGGTCTTCTTGGCGACTTTCTTGGTCGCCTTGGCTTTGCTTTCTTCGCTTTCTTTGCCATGTCTTCCTCGTGGGGTTGGTTGGCTTGACGAATGTGCGGACGCTGCGAACCAGCGCGCGCGCCATCAAGCTAACACGAAACCAGCAAAAACTATACCACGTTAGATTAACGCGCGTCCTTGAGCGTTGCAGTCTTGCGATTATGAGTAGCGCAGACGTCGCGCCGACGCGCGGGCTACGCGATATCAACGATGGTGCCGATGATGCTCCACAATTCGTCGACAGCCACCGGTGGCTGTTAGATCTCGATCTGCTCGGCGATATTTAGAGCGTCATCTACCTCAATCCCGAGATATCGGACGGTGCTCTCCAGCTTTGTATGGCCGAGGAGAAGTTGCACGGCGCGGAGGTTTCCGGTTTTGCGGTAAATCTGGGCGGCCTTCGTCCGCCTCATCGAATGCGTGCCATAAACAGCTCGCTCCAAGCCGATGCTTTCGACCCAACGGTGCACCAGTCGGGCATATTGCCTAATTGATATGTGAGGGCTCGCGTGAAGCCGACTTGGAAAGAGGTATCGAGAACCGGCGGCCCGGAGCGATGGTAGCCACGCTTCGACGGAATTCTTCGACTGCTCCGTGATTAACCCAGAGCAAATGTCATCCAGCCGTAATTTGACCAGATCGCAAGCGCGCAGCTTGCTGTCGATTGCTAGATTAAGGATTGCAAGATCGCGCTTTGATCCTGCGATTTCTAACCGAACTCGAATCGACCATACATGCTTCGGTTCGAGAGGCTTCTTCTGGCCGACGAGCAATCCTTTGTTCCAAGGTTGACGACTGGGCTGACGCGTACAGGCATGGGAGGATCCTCCGCCATCCCGCCCACCGCGTCGCTCTTTCGTGAGCGGTTTATCTATGACGAGCAACCATTTTTGCGCGGTTATGAACGCGCGACCGGCCGCTTCTGGCGCAAAGCGGCCATTGAGCAACGAGCGCGAGATGCCGAAAATCAGAAGTCGTTGGGCTTCTTCGATCTGGCGAATTGCCGCGCCGTCGATGAACGCCGCCCTGGACGCCTGTCCGTTCCATGCGGCAACTCACTAACATCCGATGCTCGCAAGCAGATTGAGGCGGCCTCCATTGACGCCGCCGAGCGGGCACGCGACATATCCTGTACCGTCGATCCAGGTCACCGCTTAGGAGAAAGATATGAACGTGCCGCCAAACATCGATCTCGTCGCCGCGCATTCTGACAGCGATATTGTGAACTGGCTGACAAACGACACGCGCGATGAGCGCTTCATTGACAATATTTTCGTTGAACTGTGTGTCCGGCTCCAGCGAGCGGGCATTCCCGTCAAGCGGGGGTCGCTTCATCTCCTGATCTACCATCCCCAATGGCTTGGCGCTCGGATCATGTGGGCCGACGGCATGCGTGAGGCTGAGCTTGCGAGAGTCGACTACGATGTCAGGGAGCGATCCGAATACATCGACAGTCCCGTCAAGGAAATCCATGACGGTGCCACTGAGGTCCGCGAGGATCTCGAACGCGATCCCGCGCGGGGCCGGAGGCACGCCGTCTACGACGAGATGCGGGCGAAAGGCCTGACCGACTATGTGGCTTGGCCTCTGTACCATACGCTCGGGAAGCGGCATATCGTGACTTTTGCAACCGACCAGCACGGAGGTTTCGATGACGCCCATATCGCCGGCTTATTGAAACTGTTGCCGATCTTGGCGCTGGTCAGCGAAATCCGTATGAAGAACCGGCTGGCGCGAACGCTGCTCGAAACCTACGTCGGATCCCATGCCGGCGAACTCATTCTGGCTGGCGCAACCAGGCGCGGAAGCGGGACGACAGTACGCGCCGCCATCATGATCTGCGATCTGCGTGATTTCACCCGGATCTCCGACAACTGGCCGCGTGATGACGTCATTGATCTTCTAAACGGCTATTTCGACGTGATGTCTGAGCCGATAGCGCGACATGGCGGGGAAATACTGAAATTCATTGGCGACGGTCTTCTCGCCATTTTTCCGCTCAGCCAGCCATCGGCCTGCGCAAATCTGCTGCATGCCGTCGACGAAGCCCGTCAAGCCATGATTGCCCTGAACGAAAAGAACAGCGAGGCCGGTCGTGCGCCGCTGAACTACGGTATCGGCGTTCACGTCGGAGACGTCATGTACGGCAATATCGGGTCGCGTACCCGGCTCGACTTCACCGTCATCGGTCCCGCGGTTAACATGGCGTCGCGTCTCGAAACCCTCACCAAACAATTGGGCAGGACGGTGCTGCTGTCCCAGGCGTTTGCCGACTTGGTCAAAAGCGATTTCCATCTCGAACGTGTCGGCGAATATCCGGTGCGCGGCTTCAGCGACACAATCGAGCTGTTTGCGTATCCCGGCTGAATGCCGATCTATCGCCAGGTAGACGAGTTGCCCCAAAGGGCAGGCGTTCTGGTGCCGAAAGAAAATCGCTTGTCCATCGGTATAACTCGAACAGTTTCGAACCTCGCACATTATCTATTCGGAGGCCGCTTGTGGCAAAGAACCCACGTGAACGCCGTCACGGTATGAACATAGTAGGGAAAGCAAAGCACACTGCGCCCCGAGCGATGTTTTACGGGCCGATTGGATTAGAGGCGTGCGCCCGCGACGAAATTCACGTATGCACACGATCTTGGGCGCAGCGCCCAACATCGACGTCTTAATCCAAAGTATTCGCCGTCAGGCTCGGCCGGTCGCGAATCAAAGGACGGGTTCAATGGACCGTTCTAGCAAAGCGCGCATCGCCAGCAGAGCAACGAAGCGAAAGACTTCTCCCTCGCGGACTGTGATCTCTTCTTCGTTCCCCCTGGGTATGATGGCTCTCCATCTGCTCGCGCAATGGAGGAACTCGAGCCGCAACGGCGTCGTCTTGCTCGCAGAAAATGAGCATAGAGCCGAGCGGCTGGGCGCCGTCATTCATGCTCTTGAACCGGCATGCGATGTGCTCGTTTTTCCAAGACTCAATACTCTGCCATTCGATCAATTGGAGTCATCGCGCGAAATCGCGGGCAGGCGAAGCTCGGTCTTGAGGCGCCTTGCCAAGCCTACGAAGCCGATCCTGCTCGTGTCCACGGCAGAGGCCGCGATGGAGCGCCTGCCTATGCCGGCGAGTTGGTCCCGCGTAATCCTGCGTTTGAAGGTGGGCGCCGCGTTTTCTGAACAAGATCTCCGGGCGCGACTTGAGGCCATCGGATACGACCTCAATGACGAGACGGACTATCCCGGTGGCGCGCTGTTTCACGGGAAGACATTCGAGATTTTTCCCGCCGGCGCACTTGGTCCGTTCAGAGTAGAGCATTCCGGCGGGGTGATACGTCGGATCGTGGCGTTCGACCCGATAGAACATGACATCGTTTTTGAGACGAAAGAGCTTCTCATCGACCCGATGTCGGAGCGGCTGGCGTTCGGGAATATGCGCGGAAAACGCTCGACTCTGCTCGACTATTGTCGTCGAGCCAAGTGGATAGCGGATGCCGGGGTTTCAGCGCACGCTGATAGCTGGCTTAGCACGATCGAGGAGGCGGCCGGTCGCACGGATAGAGAGCGCGAATACCTTGGGAGGCGCGAATGGAAGCAGGCGACCAGGCGTATGCACGGGTTGTCGCAGAAGGCATCTTTCGCTCCCACACCGGACTTTTCGCAGGTCGCATCACCCAGGAAGGCGCTCCGTGCATTCGTCGACGAGACGCGACGCGCCGGTTCGCGACTGGTTTTCGTCGCAGCGCAGGAGGACGATCTGCGCGTGATGGAGCGGACGAGCGGGGTCAAGGCGGAGCGCTTTGCCGATTGGAACGAAGCGACGGCCGGACGCAACCGTGAAGCGGCGCTTCTGGCCGACTTCGACACGGGTTTTGTCGTGCCTGGCCGGAAACCTCTTGTCGTCGTGACTGCTTCCGATGTGCTCGGCAGCAGGGCTCATCATCCGCAGCCCATGGCCAGAGCTTGGAGTGCGGCTTTCGACCACGCAGATGTGCCGGAGCAGGGTACAGTGGTCGTACATTTGCAGCGAGGACTAGCCTTGCTCGACGGCTTGCAGACCGTGGCAACGGGGGGCGGGTCGTCGCGCGAAATGATCAGGCTCGTATTTGCGGGAGACGATGCCGTTCTCGGTCCGCCCGCCGACCTGGCCATGATCTGGCCATACGCGTCGGAGCTCGGCGAGCTGACCCTCGACAAAGCGGATGGAAGTACGTGGTGGACCCGGCGTACTGAGGCGGAGCACGAAATCCAAATCGCCGGCAAGCAGCTCTCCAAACACATCAGCCAGCGACGCCGCCGGCGAGCTCCGAAACTTGTACCTCCTGGTCCCGTCTATGAGAGGTTCGTCGCGCGTTTTCCGTATTTCACGACGGTCGACCAAGCGAAGGCCATTCGGGATGCGTTGGATGATCTTGCGTCGGGCCACCCCATGGACAGGGTCATTTGCGGCGACGTCGGGTTCGGCAAAACCGAGGTGGCGTTGCGAGCCACGGCCGCCGTCGTGTTGTCAGGGAAGCAGGTGGCGATCGCGGTGCCGACGACGGTACTAGCAAGACAGCATGTCGCGACTTTCCGCAAACGTTTCGCTCCGTTCGGTATCGAGGTAGGAAGTTTGTCGCGGACCGATACGGGCGCGGAGACAAGAGGGGTTAAGGAGGGGCTGAAGAGTGGAAGATTGAAGGTCGTAGTCGGAACGCAGGCTCTCGCCTCGAAGGACGTGAAGTTCGCTGACCTCGGCCTGGTCATCATCGACGAGGAACAGCATTTTGGGGCGGGAGAGAAGGCGAGACTTTCCGGGCTGGCCAAGAGTCGTCATGCCCTTTGGATGAGCGCCACGCCGATCCCGCGGACCCTCGCGGCAGGTCTCGCGGGCTTTAGGGAACTCAGCGTCATTGCCTCTCCGCCCGTGCATCGACTTCCGGTCGCCACAAAGGTCGCTCCGCTTTCGGATGCCGCCATTGCCGCGGCATTGATGCGCGAACAAAGGCGCCATGGACAAAGCTTCTTGATCTGTCCGCGTGTTCAGGATCTCGACCCGATGCTGGCGCGAGTGCAATCGGTGGCCCCGGATCTCCGTATCGTCTGCCTCCATGGCAAGTTGCCCGTTGACGAAATAGACGACCGAATGATGATCTTCGTCGAAGGCGCGGCGGACGTTCTGCTGGCGACCAATATCGTGGAAAGCGGTCTCGATATCCCGCGTGCAAACACGATCGTGGTCTGTTGGCCCGAAAGGTTCGGTCTTGCGCAACTCCATCAGCTCAGAGGAAGGGTGGGACGCAGCGGGATACGCGCGTTTGCGTATTTGCTGACCGATTCGGACTCGGAGCGATCTGAGAAGCGGTTGGCTGTTCTGGAGGAGTTCAACAGGCCAGGCGCAGGGTTTGCTATCAGTGCGCGGGATCTGGACCTCAGAGGAGCGGGGGACCTGCTTTCCGAGCGGCAGTCGGGCCATGTGCAGGTGTTCGGACCGGTGCTCTACAGCCACCTTCTTAAATTGGCCTCGGAGAAAGCAGACGACAGAACGGCCGACCTGTGGGTGCCTGACCTTAACCTGCCGATCCCGGACATGTTGCCGGCAAGCTACGTGCAATCGGAGGCGGTTCGGCTGGAAGTCTACGCCCGTGCCGCTAGGTGCCGAAGTGAAGACGAACTGGATGACTTGGAGGAGGAGACTACCCGTCGCTTCGGCAGATTGCCGCCGACGGCCCGGGATTTCTTTGCCGCAGCAAAGCTCAGGATCGACTGCAGGCGAAGAGGAATCGTAAGACTTGATGTCGGGCCGGAGGCAGTAGCCGCAACATTCCTGCCCGGACGATTTCGGAAATCCAAGGCGCGATCGCTGCAACGCGACGGCGATCGGGTCGTCTACATCAGCAGGGGTCGCGAGGGACCGTTTAGAAAGGTCGAAGAATTCTTCGACGTTCTGAACGAGTGATCGCGGCGTTGGCCAAGGGGCGCGCCAAACGCGACCTCGCGGGAGGGCAGCTTCTGGGCGCAAAGCGGACCACTCTTGATTGGACTCGATTGTCTTGGCCGTCGTTAGCCCAAACTTGCCCATGATGGATTGGAGCGAGAGTTTAGGTTTTGCAATTGCTTAGCGAGCGCCGTGTGCACAACGCGTGCACCGAGAGGTCAAAGAAAAACTTAAGCAGGCGCAAGCTAAACGCCCATCGCTTGCCAAGGCGTTGCGCTTTGTTGCCTCGAGCTGTGATCTGAATCGATAGGCCGCGAATGCACGCGATAATTGGCACTGAGAGTCCCTTCGTAGAATGAGAGGTTATGGAGAGACCGCTAGACTGGAGCCCCTCATCTCCGGCCGATTCTTCGGTTCATTTCGATTGAAATGGCTGAGCTAACGGCTGGGTGTCGGCTGTCGACGAGCCTGATCGTCGAGTAGCGCAACGCGCGCTCGGCCTCACCGGCCGCTATCCACGTCGGCGCTCGCGTAGCTTGCGGAAGTCATCGCCCGCATGATGTGAGGAGCGTGTCAGCGGCGTGGCCGATGCAAGCAGAAAGCCCTTGGCGTAGGCGATCTTCTCATAGGATTCGAATTCCGCGGGGGGCACGAAGCTCACGACAGCATGGTGCTTGCGCGTGGGTTGCAGATATTGGCCCATGGTCAGGAAATCCACGTCGGCGGACCGTAGATCGTCCATTAATTGCAGCACCTCGTTCCGGTCTTCGCCGAGGCCGACCATGATCCCGGACTTGGTGAAGATCTGTGCGTCAAGTTCCTTCACGCGCTGCAGCAGCCGAACCGAATGGAAATAGCGCGCGCCGGGACGCACCGTCAGATATTTCGACGGCACCGTCTCCAGATTGTGGTTGAACACGTCAGGTTTCGCCGCAACGACCGTTTCGAGCGCGCCCGCCTTGCGCAGAAAGTCCGGGGTCAGGATTTCGACCGTCGTGCCCGGGCTCACTGCCCAGATCGCGGCGATGGTCGCAGCGAAATGCGCAGCGCCCCCGTCGACAAGGTCGTCGCGATCGACCGAGGTGACGACCACATGCTCCAGTCCGAGCTTGGCTACGGCTTCGGCGACCTTCGATAGGAAAACAGCGCTTCCGCAATAGTAGGTATCGCGATGTAGCAAACCCGGGGCGCCGGCGGACTGCGTGGTACTGGTCCAAACTGGAGCGAAAGAACAAGTTTCAATGGGATAGAAAGCGATGTGTGCACGACGTGTGCACCGGGAGATCAAGGAAAATCCAGAGACAACCAACGTGAGCCGCGCTGAACTGAAGGTGCCTCTGTGTGGTTATTCAGTTAGATTGACTGATCGTGTGCTTGCCCATGCGCTATGACGCGATTCGGTTAGGCTGTTTATCCAAGCATCTGGGTGTCGCCGCATATTGAGATTGCCTGGCCTGAAATCGTCCGGCCGCGCGGGCTGCACATGAACAGGATCTGATCGGCGATCTGCTCCGGCGTTACGTAATCTTTGATCGAGGTGTAGGAAAACGCCGTGTGCTCCATCTCGGCATAGGAAATCCCGCGCTGCTGCGCCTTGGCTTCCAGGACGCGGCGCTGGCGGTCGCCGGCGACGAGACCCGGCAGAATCGCGTTGACGCGAATATTGTCCGCTCCCAATTCAATCGACAGCGATTTGGTGAAACCGATCACGCCCCATTTCGCCGCAGCATATGGCGTGCGCATCGCAAAGCCGAGCCGTCCGGCGGCCGAGGAGATATTGACGATCGAGGCGTTTTTGCTCCGGCGCAAGTGCGGCACCGCGAGCCGCGTGCAATTGAATTGGCCGGTCAGGCAGATTTCCAGGCAGCGGTCCCAGTCTTCCGGATTCATCTCCTCGACTTTTGCCGTCGGTCCGGCGATCCCGGCGTTGTTGACGAGCACGTCGAGGCCGCCCAGTTTCGCTATCGCCTCGGCGAACAGGGTTTTCACGGCTGATCGGTCGGAGACGTCGCACTGCGTCGCCGTGAGCGCGCGATCGCTTGCCACGAGCGCGGACAACGCCGTCCCATCGACGTCGCAGGTGTGAACCCTGGCGCCTTCGCGCGCGAAGGCACGTGCAATGGCGAGCCCAATGCCGCCTCCGCCGGCGGTGACCAGTACGCGCAAACCCTTGATGTCGAGGTCCATGATCGCTCCGAGATGAGTTGGAAAAGTATCAGCTTGCGAGACCGCCGCGCGACAGAATGACTTCCGCCGCACCGCTGATATCGGCGGCTATCCCGGCCTGTGCCGCCGCACAGTTGCCGGCGGCGATGGCTTCACGCACAGCGGCATGAAACCTGATCGCATCGCCCTTAGCCAGCCGTTCGGGATTGGCGCGGAGATCGAGATTGATCACCGGTCCGGCCTTGAGCCAGAGCGCGCGGATGATCTCGACCAAAATCGGCGAGTGCGCGGCTTCATAAACCGCGAAGTGAAAGGTTTTGTTGAGTTCGACCGCGCGCGCCAGGTCGGGCGCCAAGGACTCGCTTTCCGCCCGCATCGCTTCTTCCGCGCGCGCGATGACTCCGAGATCGCTTTTGTGACGATGCCGAGCCGCTTGCGCCGCCGCATGACCCTCGATGGCAATGCGCACTTTGGTGAGGTCGCGAAACTGCGCCGCCGACATCAGCGGCACGCGCACCGAGCGGTTCGGCGTCACTTCAAGGGCCTTGTCGGCGATCAGCCGCGACACCGCCTGGCGCACCGGCATGATGGAGACGCCGAGCACATCCGCCCCCTTCCGCAGCGACAGTTTTTCGCCCGGCGCAAGCCGGCCGGAAATCAGGAGATCGGCCAGTTTCGCGTAGGCGCGCTCGCCCAGCGTCTGACGGTCGAGCGGCTCCACCAGATTGAGCGCGGCGGGCAGGTTCAACGCGGGATACCCCTGTGGGATGCGAATCTTCGTTGAGAGGACTCGACAACAGCCCAGTCTTTTGTCACCCTAACTGTGATCACAGATCACGGCAAGCTGGATTGCGGTTCCCCACAGGACCGCGCAGGTTCGCCGGAGAACAAAAGCCGCGTCGCGCGGCCTTAATCCAGGGAGACGAAGGCTGATGTCCAACAACAACAATCAATTCACGCGCCGCCGCCTGCTCACGACCGCCGGCGGCCTGGCGCTGGTGTCGGGGATTTCCGCTCCGGCGATCCTGCGCGCTCAGACCGCCGACGTGATCAAGATCGGCCACCTCACACCGCGCACCGGCTTCCTCGGACCGCTCGGCGAATATGCCGTGATGGCGGCCGATCTTGCGGTGGAAGAGATTAACGCGAGCGGCGGCATGATGGGCCGCAAGGTCGAATTGCTCAAGGAGGACTCAGTCAACCCGCAGACCGCCTCGACCAAGGCCGAGCGCATGATCGAGCGCGACAAAGTTGCCTGCATCATTGGCGAGATTTCTTCCGCCTCGTGCCTGACGATCGCGCAGGTAGCCTCGCGCACCAAGACGCTGTTCATCAATACCGGCGGCAATTCCGACGCGCTGCGCGGCAAGGATTGCCAGCGTTACATGTTCCATGTCGAGTCGCAGAATTCGATGTATGTCAAAACCGTCGGCCGCTCGTTCCTGCGCGACGGTCTGGTCAAGGGCAAGAAGTGGTACTCGCTGACGGCCGACTATGCGTTCGGCCACGACCTCCTGAAGGTTTCGAAGCGCTTCATGGAAGCCAATGGCGGCCAGTTCGCCGGTGACGACCTCGTGCCGACCGACGCCACCGACTTCTCAGCCTATCTCCTGAAGATTCGCGAGGCCAAGCCCGACCTGGTCGTGATCAACCTCGCGGGCAACCAGATCACAAACTTCCTCAAGCAATATGCCGAGTTCGGCCTTACCTATCCGGTCGGCGGATTCGGTTTCGACACCGCGCTCGCCTGGGCGGCGGGCAAGGGCAACTTCGTCGGCACATGGCCGGTAGTCTGGCATCATTTGATCGACACGCCCGGCTCCAAGGCTTTCGTCGCGTCCTTCACCAAGAAATATTCCAAGCCGCCGGAGAATCAGGCCTGGGGCGATTACATCGCCACCAAGATCGTGGCGCAGACGATCAATGACCTCAAATCGGCGGATTCGCCGAAGATCATCGAGCACTTCGAGAAGGGCGCGAAATTCGATGTGTTGAAGACGCGGCAAGGCTACTTCCGCGGCACCGACCATCAGCTGATGCACGAGATGTACGCGGTCACCGCGCTGCCCGCCGACAAGATCAGGAATCAGTGGGATATCTTCACCTCAAGCCCGCCGGTGCCCGGTCCGAACGAAGATCTTGAAGTAATCGCCGCTACAAAAGAAGAGAACAGTTGCACGTTCCCGAGCTAACCCACTGATCCCGGCGTCTTTCGCGGGATTCTGCGGGGACGCCGGTGTTCTTTTGCTGTCAAGATTCGCGAAAACTCTCCCTGGCGCGCCGCCCGCGCGTGATCCAGCAGCGGGGCCCAAGCCATGTCCACCATGTTGTTGACCCAGCAAATCCTCAACGGACTGCTTGACGGCGTCTACTATCTCTTGATCGCGCTTGGATTGTCGCTGATCTTCTCGCTTGGCGGTATCGTCAATCTCGCGCATGGCGCGTTTTATGCGATCGGCGCCTATCTGACGCTGGTGCTGTCGCCCTATCTCGGCTTCGGCGGATCATTCGTGGCGGCGCCGGTCGCCGTGGCGTTGCTTGGCGTCGTCATCGAACGCACGCTGTTCCGCCGCTTCTATCGCTCCGATCCGATCCTCTCGCTGCTGATGACGTTCGGCCTCGCCATGGTGGCGGAGCAGGTGTTGCGGATGATCTTTGGCGCGCCGCCCCTGTCCTATTCCATTCCGCAGTGGCTGCGCGGGCAGGTCGTTGTCGGCAGCTTCATCTATTCGTTTTATCGCGTGGTGCTGCTCGGCATCGCCGCGGCCTGTGTCGCCGGGCTGTGGCTCTTATTGCAAAAGACCTCCTTCGGCCGCGTGGTGCGCGCCGGCGTGCAGAACCCGGATATGGTCGGCGCGCTCGGCATTTCGCTGCAACCTTATATGTCGGCGGTCGCCGCGCTCGGCATCGGCCTTGCGGGACTGGCGGGCGTGCTGCTGGCGCCGATCTATTCGATCCATCCGGCGATGGGCCAGGAGATCATCACGCCGGCCTTCGTTGTGGTCGTCATCGGTGGGCTTGGATCGTTCTGGGGCGTCGTTGCCGCCGCGCTGCTGGTCGGCCTCGTCAAAGGCGTGATGGTCGGCATCGGCTATTCCGCGGCCTCGACCGCGGCGATCTACCTCCTGATGCTTCTCGTGCTGCTGTTCCGGCCGCGCGGCCTGTTCGGCGAACGCATCACGCGGTTCGAGTGAGGCGCGACGAATGTTGAAGCGCTTTACCATTCCGCTGCTGATTGCAGCACTCGGCCTGTTCGTCTTGCCGCCGGTGCTGCTCGCGCTCGGCCTCACCATGACCTCGGCCACCGAAGTCGTCACCTTCGCGCTGGCCTGCATGGCATTGAACATCCTGGTTGGGCATACCGGACTCGTGTCCTTCGGCCACGGTGCCTGGTTCGGTCTTGCGGCCTATGCGGCGGCGCTGATCCAGCGCAATTTGATGCCGGATTCGTTCTTCGGTCCGACCATCGGCGGCGTGCTGATCGTGGCGGTGATCGCAACTGCCTTCGGATTCCTGATCCTGCGCCGCCGCGGCGTCTATTTCTCCTTGCTGACGCTGGCGCTGGCGGCGATGCTCTACGCCGTATCGTTCCGCTGGACCGAGGTCACCGGCGGCGAGAACGGCCTCGGCGGCATCACGCGGCCGATCCTGCTCGGCTTCAACCTGGAATCCTCCACCGTCTATTATTGGTTCGTGGCGTCGATCGCGTTCCTGGTGCTGATCCTGCTCTGGCGTTTTCACAACTCGGCCCTCGGCACCGTGCTGGTGGCGGTCCGCGAGAACGAGCAGCGTGCGCGCTTCCTCGGCTATCCGACCAACCGCTACAAGCTCCTGGCTTTCGTGCTGTCCGCCGCCATCACCGGTCTCGCCGGCATTCTCTTGCTCTACCAGAACCGCATGACTTCGGCCGATCCGATTTCCGTCGCGTTCTCCGGCGATCTCCTGGCAATGGTCGTGATCGGCGGCATGCGCAGTTTTCTGGGCCCGGCGCTTGGCGCGCTGTTCTTCATCCTGTTCCGCGAGTTTCTGGGCATTTACACCGAAAACTGGCTGTTCTGGTTCGGCCTCGTGTTCGTCGCTTTCATCGTGTTTTCGCCGAGCGGCCTCGTCGGCGTCGGCGAACGGCTGCTGGCCCCGTTCCGCAAGAAGACGATCGAGGATGCCGCGATGTCGGCGCGCCGCATTGAAGTGCTGCCGCTGCCGGAATTCCTGCGGCCCAAATCTCATCTCGACGGCCCCGTGCTTTCCGCCCACCACATCGTCAAAAGCTTTGGCGGCATCCGGGCGGTGCGGGGCATCGACATCGCCGTCGCCGATCGCACGCTGCATGCGCTGATCGGTCCCAACGGCGCCGGCAAGACCACCGCGTTCAATCTCCTGTCCGGAATGTTTCCGCCCGACGAGGGCACGGTGTCGCTGCTGGGCCAGCCGATCGCCGGACATGCGCCGGAAGAAATCGCGCATGCTGGTATCGGCCGTTCGTTCCAGATCACCAATTTGTTTCCGGCGCTGAGCGTCGGCGAGAACATCCGCCTCGCTGTGCAGGCGCGGCATCCCCGTCGCTTCGATCCCCTCACCAGCGCGCTGTCGATCGATGCGATCAACGCCGAGACCGATGCGACCATCCGCTATCTCGGCCTTACCGGCATCGAAAAGGCCGAGGCCGGCATGCTGTCCTATGGCGGGCAGCGCCTGCTCGACATGGGCGTGGCGCTCGCCACCGCGCCGCGCGTCTTGCTGCTGGACGAGCCGCTCGCTGGACTGGCCGCGGCGGAACGCGAGCGAATCGGCGCCATCATCAAGCGCATCTCGGCCGATTTGCCGGTGCTGCTGGTCGAGCACGACATCGACCGGGTGTTCCAGCTCGCCGACCATGTCACGGTCATGAACGAGGGCACGGTGCTGCTTGACGGCTCGGTCGAGGAAGCGCGCGCCAGCCCGAAGGTGCAGGAGGTCTATATAGGCTCCGGCGCCACCGAGATCGCCGCGCGGCCGCGCGAGACCGCCGCCCGCGTCAACGCGCTCTTGACGGTGGCGAATGTCGATACCTTCTACGGCAAGAGCCACATCCTCAATGACGTCAGCTTCACGCTGCATGAGAACGAGAGCAGCGCGCTGCGCGGCCGTAATGGCGCCGGCAAGTCGACGCTGTTGAAGACCCTGATCGGGATCGCACCAGCCTCGCACGGATCAATCAAGCTCGCCGACAACGAGCTGATCGGCAATTCGTCGGCGCGGAATGCCCGCCTCGGCATCGGCTATGTGCCGCAGGGCCGCGGCCTTTTCGCGGGCATGACCGTCGAACAGAATCTCGAGCTCGGCGGGCTGAAGCGCCAGACTGGCCACGGCGTGCACTGGACGCGCGAGCGCATCTACGAGTATTTCCCGCGCATCCGCGAGCGGCTGAACAGCCCGGCCGACTATCTCTCCGGCGGCGAACAGCAGATGGTGGCGGTGGCCCGCGCGCTATCGGGCCACGTGCGGGTGCTGCTGCTTGACGAACCGTTCGAAGGTCTCGCGCCGACCGTCGTCGAGCAATTATTCGAGACGTTCGATCGCCTGCGCAAGGAAGTCGCCATCATTATCGTCGATCACAATCTCGATCTGGCGCTGGCACTGTCCGACACTACGGTGGCGCTGGAGCGCGGCCGGGTGATCCATCAGGGACCGTCAAAGGATTTGCGCGACGATCTCGATCTGCGCCGCAAGGTGCTCTGGCTGTGAGAGGATGATGACAAGAGAGAACCGAAACGTCGCGATCGTCGGCACCGGCCTGATCGGGCGCGCCTGGGCCGCGATCTTTGCCCGCGCCGGGTGGAACGTGCGCCTGACCGATCCGCATGAACAGACGCTGAAGGCCGCGCCCGACCTGATCCGCGACGATTTGCACGCGCTCGCCCGTCACGGGCTCGCGGACGATCCCGACGGCGCGGCGGCGCGGCTTACCATTGCGACAACCGTTGCCGATGCCGTCAACGGCGTCGAATTCGTGCAGGAGAACGGGCCGGAACTCCTCGACGAGAAGCAGCGTATCTTTGCCGAGCTCGACCGGCTTGCGCCACCGGACGCACTGCTGGTGTCCTCGACCTCGGCCATTGTAGCGTCGCGTTTCACCGAACAGCTCACCGGTCGGGCGCGCTGTCTGGTCGGCCATCCCGTCAATCCGCCGCATCTGGTGCCGCTGGTCGAACTGTGCGGCGCGCCATGGACGCCGCCCGAGGCCATCGATCGTGCGCGAAAAGTCTATCGCGAGATCGGGCAGGTGCCGGTCACGATCAATCGCGAGATCAGCGGCTTCGTCCTCAACCGGCTGCAGGGTGCGCTGCTTGCCGAAGCCTTCCGCCTGGTCGGCGAAGGCTATATTTCGCCTGATGATCTCGACCACACAATGAAGGACGGGCTCGGGCTGCGTTGGTCGTTCCTCGGTCCGTTCGAGACCATCGAACTGAACGCGCCCGGCGGCATTCCGGATTATTGCGCGCGCTACACGGGCTTCTATAAGGAACTGGCTTCCGCTTCCGCCGGACCGGAAGTGTACCAGAGCCCGAACGTCAACCGCGTGATTGCAGCATGGCCGCATCAGCCGGCACCCGAACGCATTGCCGCGCTGACACAGCGGCGCAACGAACGCCTTGCCGCGCTGGCCGCGCACAAAGCCGCCCAGAACAACCAATCTTGAGACATCGACCCCGCCCTAGAAAGAGAGCAGCACATGGCCCCCCGAAAAGTCATCATCACCTGCGCCGTGACCGGCGCGATCCACACCCCGTCGATGTCGAAGGCCCTGCCGGTGACGCCGCAGGAAATCGCCGACGCCGCGATCGGCGCGGCGGAGGCCGGTGCCGCCATCGTGCATCTTCATGCCCGCAATCCCAAGACCGGCCAGCCCGACCAGAGCCCTGAGGCCTTTGCGCCATTCCTGAAAATCATCAAGCAGCGTTCGAACTGCGTGATCAACCTCACTACCGGCGGAGCGCCGACCATGACGGTGGACGAGCGCGTCCGCCCCGCCGCGGTTTACAAGCCGGAAGTCGCCTCGCTCAACATGGGGTCGATGAATTTCGGGTTCTTCGGCATGCTTAAACGCTTCAAGAAATTCGATCACGACTGGGAGCTCAAACATCTACAGAACAAGGACATTGTGTTCCGCAATACCTTCCAGGACATCGAATACGTATTAAAGACACTGTCCGAGACCGATACGCGCTTTGAATTTGAATGCTACGACACCGCGCATCTCTACAATCTGAACTACTTCCTTGAACAAGGCATGGTGAAGCCGCCGTTGTTCGTACAAACAGTGTTCGGTCTGCAGGGTGGAACGGGTGCGCATTCAGAGGATGTGCTACACATGAAGCGCACCGCGGATCGCTTGTTCGGCGACAAATTCGTCTGGTCTGTGCTGGGTGCCGGGCGCAATCAACTTCCGATCGCGGCGATGGCGGCGGCGATGGGCGGCAATATCCGCGTTGGCCTTGAAGACTCACTTTGGGCAGCGCCCGGTCGAATGGCCGCATCCAACGCCCAACAGGTAAGCCTCGCCCGCAAAATCATCGAGGGCCTCGGGCTTGAGGTGGCGACGCCGGATGACGCGCGCGAAATCCTGGATCTCAAAGGCGGTGACAAGCTGGAGGTCTAGTGCCGGAGCAAGACTCCCCTGGACTTCTGCTGCTGGGGTACTTAGCGGCCTTTTGGGTCACCATAGACAATCAGGCCTTCGCGGCTGATGGGGTAGCCTCGATCCATTTCACCACCTGTTGCGGTGAAATTGGGTGAACTGAAATGAACGGGCCATTTGGCCCCAGCGCGTTCTCGACAGCCGAGAAATTGTGCCGCCTTCGCCGGCGCCTTTGACACCAATCGGATTGCGCGGTGACGGCGTCTCCATGTGATGAATTTCGATCGAGGGCATTTCGGAGGCCAACAGCAGAAAGTAGTCGCCGTAAGTGGTCGTCAGAGGCTGACCGGCTTCGTCATAGATCATGCGCTCAAACAGCACGTTGCCTATGCCGTGCACCACGCCGCCGCGAATCTGGCCATCGACGATCAGCGGATTAAATAAGCTTGCCGCAGTCGTGAACCACGATATAACGGACAACTCGCACATCGCCGGTTTCGGGGTCGATCTCGACCTCGCAGGCGTTTGCGCCGTAGGCGAATGTCAGTGCGTTGCAGTTGAAGTAGGCGGTCGCAGCGAGGTCGGGTTCCATGCCGGCAGGGAGGCTCATCCCGATATTGCCGGCCAGCGTCCGAGCGATTTCCGACAGGCTGACGTTCATTCCCGAAACACCTTTGACGCGCACCGCGCCGCCCTCAAGCTCGAGATCTTGCTCGCCGACTTCAAGTTTGTGGGAAGCAAAGGCGATAGCCTTGGCCCGAACTGCCTGCGCAGCCAATTCAACGGACGAGCTAGCCGTTACCGCGATCCGGCTTGCAATGGTCGACATGCCCAACGGGAATTTCGACGTGTCGGCAGTCTCGACCGTCACGTCATTCAGCTCGACCCCAAGGGCGTCGGCAGCAATCTGCGCAAAAGCCGTCCGATGACCCTGGCCTTGGCTTGATGCGCCGGTGCTAACGACGACCTTTCCCGCAGGCGTGACCCGAACCGAAGCTCCTTCAAACGGACC
>JBJMTR010000325.1:0-3603 GCA_045811565.1 Bradyrhizobium sp. | reverse complement strand
CTCGTTGAGATTATCCAACACATAGGACAGATCCTTTGGCTCCCGGCAGCGCCAGGTCGGCACATTCTTCAGGATCGGCTCTTCGCCGAGATAGAATTTCACGATCTCCGGCATGTAGGAATAGATCGCCTTGTCGTCGGCGATGCCCGTGCCGACCGCGTTCGCGAGCGTAATGTTGCCGGCCGCGTAGGCCGACATCAGGCCGGGCACCCCTAACGCCGAATCCGGTCGAAAGGTCAGCGGGTCGAGGAAGTCGTCATCGACGCGGCGGTAAATGACATCGACGCGTTTCAGGCCTTCCGTAGTCCGCATGAAAACCTCATCGTTCTTGACGATGAGGTCTCTTCCCTCGACCAGCTCGACGCCAAGCTTATCGGCGAGGAAGGAGTGCTCGTAGTAAGCGGAATTGTAGACGCCGGGCGTCATCAGCGCGACGGTCGGCTCGGCCGCGGCGCCGAGCGGCGCGACGGACCGCAATGCCGACAGCAATTCGTCCGGATACCTTTCCACCGGCGCGACGCGGTGTCGGGCAAACAGATCCGGAAACAGCCGCATCATGATTTCGCGGTTTTCCAACATGTAGGACACCCCGGAAGGTGTTCGCGCATTGTCCTCCAGCACGATGAAGTTTTCCGGATCGACCCTGACGATGTCGATGCCGGCGATGTGCACATAAACGTCGTGCGGTACGGTCTGGCCGTTCATCTCCGGACGGAACACCGGGTTCTGGAAGATCAAGTCGTCCGGAATGACGTTGGCGCGGAGGATGTCTCGGCCGTGATAAATGTCGCGCAGGAACATGTTGAGCGCGCGCACCCGCTGCTTCAGGCCCTTTTCAAGGATGCCCCATTCCTTGCCCGACATGATCCGCGGGATCACGTCGAAGGGGATCAGCCGTTCCTGGGCTTCGGAGTCGCCATAGACCGCGAAGGTGATGCCGATCCGGCGGAACAGGAGCTCCGCTTCCTGGCGGCGATATTCCAGCGTATCGGGCGGCGTCTCCTTTAACCAGCGGGAGAGCTCAAGGTAGGCCGGGCGGAGGTCGCCGCCGGGGCCGTTCATCTCATCGAACGCGACTGCCATAAAATCTGACTGTCTCCCGAAGCCAGGCGACACAGTGCATGACTTAACGGGATGGTAGCAAGGCTCGGGCCAGCGCGATATGCATTGGCTGGCGGCCTTTGCTATGGATGATCAGCGGCATTGCCTGAAAAACCGGCTGATGGGTGCTTATTTCGGCAGCAAAGCCCCGTGACTTCAAGGTGTTGCGTCGGCAGTGTCGTAACGGAAAGGGTGAGGAAATGACCGAGATCGTCACGGCAGGGATACTGGTGATCGGGGACGAGATCCTGTCCGGCCGGACCAAGGACAAGAACATCGGCTTTATCGCCGAATACCTGACCAATATCGGAATCGACCTGAAGGAAGTGCGCATTGTCGCCGACGACGAGACCGACATCATCGCAGCCCTTGATGCGCTGCGACATCGCTACACCTACGTGTTCACCACCGGCGGCATCGGGCCGACCCATGACGACATCACCGCCGACGCCGTGGCCAAGGCGTTCGGCGTCGGCATCGATCATCACCCGGAGGTGGTGGCGCGGTTCAAGGAGCGATTCCAGAACCCCGGCGAACTGAACGAGGCGCGGCTGCGGATGGCGCGGATCCCTGATGGCGCCGAACTGATCCAGAGCGCGACCATCTTGGCGCCCGGCTTCAAGCTAGGCAATGTTATCGTGATGGCCGGCGTGCCCTCGATCATGCAGGCGATGATGGACATCGTTTCACCGAAGCTGAAGTCCGGCGTGCGGATGCTCTCGGAATCGGTCCGCGCCAACGCGCGGGAAGGCGACATCGGCGGTCCTTTGCGGGAAATCGCCAAGGCGCATCCCGACACCATCATCGGCAGCTATCCGTTCCAGGACGAAGACAAGAAGCCGAACACCAATCTTGTGGTCCGCTCACGCGATCCGGAGAAGCTCGCGGCGGCAATGCATGCGGTGAAGGAGATGCTGGCGGGATTGAACGTGACCCGCTAGCTAGAGCATGATCCGGAAAAGTGGATACCGGTTTTCCGAAGAGATCATGCTCAAACAACAAGATCGGGACCTCGATTCCAATCGAAGATTTGGGAGAGACGTATGGCGGCGGACGTTCCGGAATTAAGCGCGCAGGAGCGGGCGGGCAAGGCCTTTCCGGTCTCGTGGGACCAGTTTCACCGGGACTGCAGGGCGCTGACCTGGCGGCTCAATGAAGTCGGGCCGTTCCATGCGGTGATTGCAATCACCCGTGGCGGGCTGGTGCCGGCGGCGATCGTCGCGCGCGAGCTCGGCGTGCGCTGCATCGATACCGTCTGCATCGCAAGCTACGACCATAACAAACAAGGCGATCTCAAGGTCCTGAAAGGCATCTCGGCCGACACGGCAAAACTCGGCGGCGGCACCGGCAAGGGGCTGCTGATCGTCGACGATCTCGTCGATACCGGCAAGACCGGGCGTCTGGTCCGCGACATGATGCCGGACGCGCATTTCGCGACCGTCTACGCCAAGCCGAAGGGGCGGCCGCTGGTCGATACCTTCATCACCGAAGTGTCGCAGGACACCTGGATCTTTTTCCCCTGGGACACAGCCCTCTCGTTCCAGCCGCCAATCCGGGATGGGGCGGCGTAAGCCACCGCTGCATGCCGCTGCAAAACCGCGTCACGCCGACAGGCGACATCATCGCTACCGCGCATCGCGGGATGTTCACCGGCAATCGCGGCATCATTCACGACCCGGCGACGAAAACTCTGCTGACGCGGCGCTGGGCCAGCAAGGCGTGGCTCACTTGCGCCTGCGAATTCAGGGGGCGGCGGCGCGAGGTGATGGGCGGCCACAGCTGGACCGAGCTGTTCTTTCTCGACGAAGCGACCGCATTCGCGGCGGGGCACCGCCCGTGCTTCTTCTGCCGCCGCGACGATGCCAGCCGGTTTCGCGCGGCGTGGCAAGAGGGCAATCGCGTCAGGCGGGTTCTCGCGCGCGATATTGACGCCGTGCTTCACCGCGAGCGGCTATCAGGCGGCAAGAAGCGGTTGCATGCGCTCACCATGCCGCTAGAGGAATTGCCCGATGGCGCGATCGTGCAGGAGGGAACGGAGAACTATCTGATCGTGCGGCGCCGGGCGCTACCCTGGTCGCCGGCCGGCTATTGCGAAGCGCAGAACGCGCTTCAACACGCCATGCTGCTGACGCCGCCGTCGACGTTGCGTGCGTTGTCAGCGGGATACCGGCCGCTGCTGCATCCGAGTGCGATGGCGTGAACCATAATTCGCTCACCCTTGTTTCCAATTCACCCGAACCGCTGCCTCGCCAGTTTCGCGCCGGCGCCGAGCGCCATCAGCTTGGCTTCGGCGATATCGCGGTGCATCGGCGCCATGCCGCAATTGGTTGTTGCGACGATGTTGCTCTTCGGCACGAATTTCGAGACGTCGTCGATCACCTGGGCGACATCTTCAGCGGTCTCGATGGTGTCGCTAGCCACGTCGATTACGCCGGCCTGAACGATCTTGCCCGTGAGCAAGCCGAGTAGTTCCAGCGGCACCCGTGAATTGCGGCATTCGAT
>JBJMTR010000324.1:0-3966 GCA_045811565.1 Bradyrhizobium sp. | reverse complement strand
TCGCACATTACCAGTGCGCCGTTGACGCGCCCGCCGTCCGGATAGATCGCAACCGGCTTCAGCACGCAGTCGGAGCTGTGACCTTCCGCCTGCATGGTCGAGCTTCCGTCAAAACCCCACAGCGGAAGCTGTTCGAGTGTCGGGAAGGCGTTGAATTCCTTGATCTGCGTCTTGCCGCGCAGGTTCGGTGTCGGCGTATATCCATCGAGCCAGATATACTCGAGCTTGTATTTGGTCATTGAGCCTCTCTGTTGATGATGCAAAAAACGCGGGGAAACCGAGAACCAGTCGGTCGCCACACGCCTACCCGGCCACCATCGGCCGGCAATGACCAAGCAATTAAAGTGCCAATCGCCGCCCTGTGGGACCCACCATTTCCGGGGAAGTCCAGCCCAGCCAATAGACTTTTTGATGCGACATAGAAGCGCGGCTGACCTGCGCGTCGGGCGGCCAAATTGCGCTGTTTGCGGCCGGATGGAGCCCGATTCTCCGGCAGTTTTGCGCCTGCCGCCGCCTCCCGATTAAAGCCGCGGCAACCGTCGGTAACATTCCCAAAGAAGGCCGCCTTCCCACCGCAACCTTCGTCTCGGCTCAAACGTTGGTCATGTGCTCATTGCCTCACAGGATGGCAAAACGAGAAATGCCTATAAAATATACATTCCCTGACTTTTTTTGATCATCTTGCATCTGCGCCGGGCACGGATGATATCGCACTTTAGTAACCACAAGAGAACCAGTCGGGCGCACCATGGATGGCAACGGTTCGACTTAGGGAGACTGAGATGATGAATAGGGGTTTGAATCAAGGGTCTGCCAAGATCTACCAATTCCCAGCCGGGGGTCGCGCGGCCCTCGGGGGACGCCGCTACGGCGAGACCAACACCGCGACCGACCTCGCTGCCTCGGAAGTCAATTTGGCGGACTGCAGCGGCAGTTGGTACCACGCGGCGGCCATCGAGGAATCCAAACCGGTTCGGGACCACTGATGTCCGCCAGATGCTGGATAGTGGCGCCCTCGAAAGTTCAGTGGCGGTCGCTCAGGTAAAAAAGGGTCGGAACGAAAAGCTCCGGCCCTTTTTCATGTCAGCTCGCAGGCCGTCACCGGCCGCCTGGCGTTCTTGAGCGTGCTGGCACCCGCCCTGGTGATCTTCAAGGTAACCCCGCTTCCCGAATAGCGCGAGCCCGACAGCGCCAGGCGCTTGGACAACGTCACCGCCTTGCCGCCGAGCTGCAGGTGGGCGCGTGAATCATACTGGAAAAACCCGACAATGAACTGGGTGCCGTCGGCACAGCGATAATTCCGGAACGTCGTCTGCGCTGACGCACCCGACGAGCCCGTGGCGGTTGCCGCGAAAAGCAATGCTGCCGCCAAAATCGCCCGCTTATGACCATTCATGCTTCGTCCCCTGACGAGTTTCAGTATAGACGAACCCACGGCGAGCGACATGCCCTCTCTGTTATTGTCCGTCGCGTAAGATTGCCTAAAATCAGCCGATGTCAGAATTCCCTGCCCGCCATTTCGATCTCGCCGGCGCCAGCAATTTCCGCGATCTCGGCGGCTATCCGACCAAGCATGGCCGCACCGTCCGCTGGCGGCAGATTTTTCGCTCCAACCACCTCGGCCATTTGACCGAAGACGACATCGCCGTGGTACGCGGCCTCGGGGTCCGAAGCGCGTTTGATTTTCGCGGGATCGAGGAGCGCGCGGAGGCGCTGTGCGGCCTGGCCGATATCACCGTGCATTCGCTGCCGGTCGAGCCGACGGTTGTTGCGGCGCTGCGCGCGATCGCTGCGACTGGCACGCCGCCGTCGACCGACGCCGCCATCGACGTCATGCGCGATTCGTACCGAAGCTATGTGCAACACAACACGCCGCGCTTCCGCGCGCTGTTTGCGCATCTGCTGGAAGATCACGCGCCGCTGGTGATTCATTGCACCGCCGGCAAGGATCGTACCGGCTTTGCCTGCGCGCTGATTCTGCATACGCTCGGCGTCACCGAGGAGGTCATTTCGGAAGATTATCTGTTGACCAACCGCTTCTACCGCCGTGATCCCTCCGCCAGCAGCGATCTGCCCGACGAGGTCAGGCAAGTGCTCGGCTCGGTGCAGGCCTCGTTTCTGGCCGCGGCCTATGAGGCCATCGAAAGCGAATATGGCGATCTCGAAAGCTACCTGCGCGACGGCCTGGGTGTCGGCGCAGCCGAACGCGAACAGCTCGCCGCACGCTACCTCGAGGCGTGAACTTCCTGATTCGGCGAGCGCGGCCCTTAAGCCGCCGCTGCTTCCATTTCCATTTCGGCATCGAGGTCGGCGATGACGTCCTCGAATGCCGAAATCGCTTGCTGAACCGCCGCGATCTGCATCAGCTCCCAGCCGCTCACCGGCCCGTTGCGATTTTGCAGCGCGACGACCAGGTCGCGCCGCTGCTCCTTAAGCTGAACAAGCGGTAAACCGTGATCGGGTAGATTTCTCATCGCAAAGCCCCCTGCCTGAGTGCAATTCGCTTGTAACGAATGGAATCTGAAATCGACTTACGGAACTCCGGCAAATTTTAGCGATTCCCCATCCCCGTAGTCTTACGTGGCGCCTTCCGCTTCCACGGCCCGCTTGATCGAGTGCAACAACGCGGCCGCGATGCAATTGGTGGCCCAATCGCTCATGTGGAGTTTGTTCAGGTCGCCCTGGCGGACCAATTTCGTGATCGGAATTTTGTCGTGCTCGACCCAGTACCGCATAAGAGCGAAGCGCCCTCCAATGCCGCGGTTGAGTACGTCGATCATGCGATCGTGAAACCGTTCTCTCAGCAACATTTCGAGTCTCGACGGATAAGGCGCGATGTCGGCTTCGCCCGCGGTGGAGGAAGATCCTATGGCCACGATCTTTATCTTGCGCTGACGTTTGAGGCTCTCCGTCAGGTGTGGAAGCGCATACTTGAAATTGAAAAGATCGAGGTGCGCGTCGCAAGGCCGTGACGCTACAGGCATGTGAACATCCTCCGCGGGAACAACTCATCGTATGCCCGCATTTGGATGCACGAATTCACGGCATTGCAAATGAATTTCTCCTGACGTTAGTGTGCGCTCCCCTGTTCGGCGCGGAGCCCCCTTCATGAACGGAAAAGTCGTTGTCATTACCGGCGCATCGGGAGCGCTTGGCAAGGTGGTTGCCGAAGAAGCCTTGGCGCGCGGCGCTCGGGTTGCCGGCGTGGATTACGCACCGTCGCAAGTGCCGGCTACGCCGAGCCGGATCGAACTCGGCGGCGTCGATCTGACCGACGCCGGTCAGGCAAAAAAAGCGATCGACGCGGCCGCGGCGCATTTCGGCAAGCTTGACGCACTGATCAACATCGCCGGCGGTTTTGCCTTTGAGACCATCGCCGAGGGCGACCCAAAGACCTGGCAACGCATGTATGCGCTCAACGTCACGACCGCGCTGAACGCCTCGCGCGCCGCAATCCCGCATCTTTCGGCGTCAAGCGCAGCAAGGATCGTCAATGTCGGTGCGCTGGGCGCGCTGCAAGCTGGCGCCGGCATGGGCCCTTACGCGGCCTCGAAGGCCGGCGTGCATCGCCTCACCGAGGCCCTCGCCGCCGAGCATAAAGGCAAGATCACCGTCAATGCCGTGCTGCCTTCGATCATCGACACCGCGGCCAATCGCGCCAGCATGCCGAAAGCGGATTTCGGAAAATGGGTGACGCCGAAAGAGCTCGCGAACGTCATCCTGTTTCTCGCCAGCGACACCGCCAGCGCGGTCACGGGCGCGCTTCTGCCGGTGAGCGGGCGGGTTTAGATAGTTCCACAGCACCGCCCTGAAACGCCGGTTGAAGGCCAGGCTGTCAAACGCTTTCCGCAAATTGAGCTAGACTCCAGTCCATTGAGTCGCGGCCTCTCCGCCGCCGGAGTCTGTCTTGGAAACCGCGCTTTATCTGCCCGTCAAACGCTTCCTCGAAAAGCTCGGCTTCACCGT
>JBJMTR010000323.1:0-5945 GCA_045811565.1 Bradyrhizobium sp. | reverse complement strand
GGCACCCGTGGTCGTGCCTGGTTCAGTGTTCGGGCGCGGAGTTACGTCACGCATCCCCGGAGGCGCCGTGGGGTTGGCCGGCTGAGTCTGCGCGGACTGCGAAGGGGGCGAGGTGCCGGCCTGATTAACGGTGGTGTTGTTCAAGCCGTAGAACACGGCGCCGAGGACCACGGCGATAGCAATCGCGAACATCGCAATCTTGGCGCCGCTGGGCGAACCCTCGGCGAGTGCCGGATCGGGTTGTAACTCATTGTCGAGACTGTTGAGACGCGCCTGACGGCGAATCTCGTCCTCGCTGAGATCGGTGCCGTAGGGGTCATTCGGATTCGGTTTGTATGCCATGGATCGGTTCCTCCGTTAGCCCTTGGACAATCGCCAGCGTGCGGGGAATGTTCCGGGTCATGTTGCAACCTGTTAATGATGGAACCCGCGAATCTGGTCCGCACGGCACCGACGGGGTGTCATATAGAGCCGCCGTCGATATTGCGTCCTGCATATCCGGTCGCGAATGGCGGTCGCGGCGCAGGTGATTGATAGCGGGCTGCTGGACCGCGCAACATGGATCTGGCCGGCGTGTGCATGCTCGGTTGCATTACGCGTCTGGACCGCATCGACCTTCGTGCTCGGCCTGAGTCTCCGTCTGCTCGCGATCCGCTACAAATGGAAATGCCGAAATTCGTGTTTAGCGGCGATCTGCGGTAGCGATCGCACTATTTCGCTGTCCGCGCCTTCGCGACTTGCTCCGACGTCACGACCGGCGCAGCGTTGCCCCAGGAATTGCGCATATAGGTCGCGACATCGGCGATATCCTGATCCGATAGTTTTGGATAGGCCGGCATCGATCCTTTGTTTGGCGCGCGCGGGGTCGTGATGGACTGCGCGCCATCGAGGATGATGCGCAGCGTGCTGGTGGGATCGGCCGATTGCAGGTTGGCGTTGCCGGGCAGCGGTGGATAGATCCGCGGCGCGCCTGACCCATCGACCTCATGGCAGGAGACGCAGGACCCTCGATAGATTTTTTCTCCGCTGGCCATTTGCGCCCGTGGAGGCGCGGTGACCACAGGCTCCGGCGTATCAGCCGGAAGAGTCTTCAGATAGACGGCAATCGCTCCGACATCCGCATCGCTCATCTTCGAGGTTGAATTAAGCACCACTTCCGACATCAATTCGCCGGCGTGGCTGCGGCCATTGCGGCCGCTCTGCAGATATTCGATGATGTCGTCCACGCTCCAGGATTTCAGCCCGCTGCGTTCGGCGGCATCAAGCCGTGGCGCGAACATGCCCGCTACCTGGCCGCCGCCAAAGGCCTGAGTGCGTCGGTCGGCGCCAAGGATGTTTTTCGGCGTGTGGCAGGCGCCGCAATGCGCGAGGCCTTCGACCAGATAGCGGCCGCGATTCCATTCAGTGCCCTTTTGCTGATCGGGCTGGAGGATGCCGGGCTCGAAGAACAGCCAATTCCAACCGTGCATGAGCACGCGATAATTCAGCGGCCAGCGCAGGTCTGGCGGTGTCGGCGTGCTGTGCACCGGCGTCAGCGTCGCGAGATAGGCGCGGATCGCCAATATGTCGTCACGGATCAGCTTGGTGAAATTGGGATACGGAAATGCCGGATAGTAGCGCGATCCGTCGCGGGCCACGCCATAGCGCAGCGCCCGGTAAAACTCCTCGTCGCTCCAACTGCCAAGGCCGGTATCGCGGTCGGGCGTCAGGTTCGGCGAATAGATGGCGCCGAACGGTGTATCGATCCGCTTTCCTCCGGCAAAGGGTCTTGCGGGGTCGGTGGTGTGGCAGCTCGCGCAATCGCCAGCGATCGTCAGCGCCTTGCCGCGCGCAATGGTTTCCGCCGAGAATTCGGCGTGGCCTTCACCCGCGACGAACGCACTGCACAACAGCAAACATGCGAGAATCGCCCGCACCGCCTGACGTCGTCCCTGCATCCCATTGACCTTTCCGGCTAAAGGACCTTACGCCATTTCGCGCCGGGCCGCCCAGACGACACAAACCGAAAAGGGTGGGCGGCATTTCCGGCACGAAATTGCGATGTTGGAAAGCCGGGCTCGATTGCTCAGATTTGTGGTGCGCTGGCTTTAAAATCAGACATAGACTGGTTCTAACGCACTTGGATACCTAGCTAAAAACATCGCGACCAAGGCTTAAGAGGGCTGTAATGGGAATCAACCAGGGTCCGATCAGTCTCGATCAGAAATATACCCAAGGCACCGGTCATATCTTCCTTACGGGCATTCAGGCGCTGGTCCGCCTGCCGATGGCTCAGATCCGGCGCGACCGCGCCGCCGGCCTGAACACCGCGGGCTTCATATCCGGCTATCGCGGTTCGCCGCTCGGCGGCTATGACCAGCAACTGTTCGCCGCCCGCAAGCACCTCGAACAATACGACATCAAATTCCAGCCCGGCGTGAACGAGGACCTTGCCGCGACCGCGATCTGGGGCTCGCAACAGCTCAACCTCTCGCCCGGCGCCAGCCACGACGGCGTGGTCGGCATCTGGTACGGCAAGGGCCCCGGCGTCGACCGTTGCGGCGATGTGTTCCGGCACGGCAACGCGGCCGGTTCGGCCAAAAACGGCGGCGTGCTCTGCCTTGCCGGCGACGATCACGGCGCAAAGTCCTCCACCGTGCCGCATCAGTCGGACCATGCCTTCATCTCCGCGCTGATGCCCTACCTTTACCCTTCCAGTATCCACGAAATGATCGAGATGGGCCTGTTGGGTATCGCGATGTCGCGTTATTCCGGCTGCTGGGTCGGCATGAAGGTGATCACCGAGACCGTGGAGACCACCGCCGAGATCGATCTCACCGACGAGATGACTCCGTTCATCATCCCGACCGATTTCGAGATGCCGCCGGCCGGGCTCAATCTGCGTTGGCCGGACGACCGCTACGAGCAGGACCGCCGCCTGCAGGACTACAAGGGCTTTGCCGCGATCGCCTTTGCCCGCGCCAATAAGGTCAACCGCGTCACCATGGATTCGCCGAATGCCCGTTACGGCATCATGGCGTCGGGCAAAAGCTATGAGGACATCCGCCAGGCGCTGCGCGAACTCGGGATCACCCCCGAAATTGCCGCCAAGATCGGGCTTCGGCTGTACAAGATCGGCATGCCCTGGCCGCTCGAGCCGGAAGGCGTGCGGCAATTCGCAATTGGACTGGAAGAGATTTTCATCGTCGAGGAACGACGCGAGATCGTCGAGAATCAGGTCAAGCAGGAGCTGTTCAACTGGCGCGACGACGTGCGCCCGCGCATCGTCGGCAAGATGGACGACCACGACAAGCGTTTCCTGACCTTCGCGGCCGAACTCAGCGTCGCCTCGCTCGCGAGTTCGCTGACCGAACGGCTGCTGCGGCTCAATCTCAACCCCGAAATCGCGGAAATGCTGCGGGCCAAGGCCGACTGGTTCAACGGCCGCGAGGCGAGCCAGATGCAGGCGGTGGCTCCGATCACGCGCACGCCGTATTTCTGCTCCGGCTGTCCGCATAACTCTTCGACCAAGGTGCCGGAGGGCAGCCGCGCCTTCGCCGGCATCGGCTGCCATTTCATGGCACTGTGGATGGACCGCAACACCGAAACCTACACCCATATGGGGGGCGAGGGCGTTCCGTGGGTCGGAGTCGCGCCGTTCACCAAGGAAGAGCACGTGTTCGCCAATCTCGGCGACGGCACCTATTTCCATTCGGGAAGTCTCGCGATCCGTCAGGCGATCGCCTCCGGCGCCAACATCACCTACAAGATCCTGTATAATGATGCGACCGCGATGACCGGCGGCCAGCACGTCGATGGCGAGTTGTCGCCGCAGCAGATCACCTTCCAGCTTCACTCGGAGGGCATCCGCGAAATCTACCTCGTCTCCGAAAATCCCGACGCCTATCCGGCGAGCGAGATCGCGCCCGGCGTCAAGACCGCGCATCGCGACGAGCTCGATGCCGTGATGAAGACCTGCCGCAAGGTGAAGGGCACCTCGGCGATCGTGTTTGTGCAGACCTGTGCGGCCGAAAAGCGTCGGCGCCGCAAACGCGGCCTCATGGAGGATCCGGCACGCCGCGTGCTGATCAACCCGGCGGTCTGCGAAGGCTGCGGCGATTGCTCGGTGCAGTCAAACTGCATTTCGGTCGAGCCACTGGAGACCGAGATGGGGCGCAAGAGGGCCATCAACCAGTCGACCTGCAACAAGGACTATTCCTGCCTGAAGGGCTTTTGCCCGTCCTTCGTCACCGTCGACGGCGGCAAGCTGCGCCGCCGCGCGCCGCCCGATCTCGGCAATATCGGCGTACTGCCGGAGCCGGCCTCGCAGCCCTCGCTGCAGCGGCCCTACAACATCGCGGTCGGCGGCGTTGGCGGCACCGGCGTGCTGACCATCGGCGCGCTGCTCGGCATGGCCGCCCATATCGAAGGCAAGGCCAGCATGATCCTCGATATGTCCGGCCTTGCGCAAAAGGGTGGAGCGGTGTTGAGCCACGTCCGGCTGTCGGAACATACCGCAGATGTCACCTGTTCACGGATCGTCACCGGTACCGCGGATCTCGTGCTCGCCGCAGATGAGGTGGTGGCCGCGGCCAAGGAGACCATCACGCTCTGCGAATCCAGCCGCACCCGTGGCGTGATCAACACCCATGTCATTCCCACGGCCGATTTCATCCTCAATCGCGATTTCAATTTCCAGAACCGCAAGGTCAACAGCGTTCTGGAAAACACCCTGACCGGCGACTCTTCATTCTTCGATTTTACAAAGCCCGCCGAAACACTGCTCGGCGATTCCATTGCCACCAACATCATGATGCTGGGCTATGCCTATCAGAAGGGGCTCTTGCCGCTGTCGGCAAAAGCGATCGAGCAGGCAATCGAGGTCAATGGCGTCTCGATCAAGATGAACACGCAAGCCTTCCAGCTTGGGCGACTTGCTGCAGCCGATCCCGCACGGCTCGAGGCCATGATGAAGGATCAGGACGAGCCGGTGGTGGCGAAGACGCTGGACGCGATGTCGCTCGACGAGATCATCGCCCATCGCAGCGCCTTCCTTACCGAATATCAAAACGCCAAGCTCGCTGAGCGCTATCGAAGCCTCGTGAGGCGAGTGCGCGATGCCGCCATCGCGGGCGGCTATGGCGATGCGTTGCCTCGGGCGGTTGCGATCAACTACGCCAAGCTGCTCGCCTACAAGGACGAGTACGAAGTCGCGCGGCTATTCACCGACGGCAAGTTTGAAAAGCAACTTCGCGACCAGTTTGAGGGAGACTTCAAGTTCAACTTCAACCTCGCGCCGCCGCTGCTCGGTGGCGCGGTCGACGCCCTGGGACGGCCGAAGAAGCGCGCGTTTGGCGCGTGGATGATGCCGGTGTTCCGGGGACTGGCAAAGATGCGCGCCCTGCGCGGCACGCCTTTCGACATCTTTGGCTACAGCGCCGACCGCAAGCTCGAGCGCGATCTGATCAGGGGCTACGAAAAGGATGTCGCGACCGTGCTCGGTCTGCTGTCGCCGCTCACGCTTGATACCGCGGTCGAGATTCTATCACTGCCCGACCGCATTCGCGGCTTCGGGCCGGTGAAAGAGAAAGCGGTGCAGGATGCGAAAGCGCGCTACGCGCAACTCGCCGTCGATCTCGTCAACCCGCCGCCGGCGCCGCGGCAGATGGCGGCGGAGTAGGGCACCCGTGGGGTGGGCAAAGACGCGAAGCGTCGTGCCTACCATCGCTTAACGATCGCGGTGCTAAATGGTGGGCACGCTTCGCCCACCCTCCGAGTTAGACCCTCATGGTGAGGAGGCGCGAAGCGCCGTCTCGAACCACGAGGCCCCGATCTCGCCCGCGGCCATCCTTCGAGACGACCGCTTTGCGGCCCCCTCTGGTTGACGTGCTCGCGTGTGGTTGCATTGCCGGGCTTTAAGGCATGTCGTGCATATTTGGTAAGAGGGTATTGTTGGTTAAGAGTTT
>JBJMTR010000322.1:0-9024 GCA_045811565.1 Bradyrhizobium sp. | reverse complement strand
TCATGATATTGACGCCGTTCGCCGCAAACACCTCTATCGCACTTGCGAGTGCCGGCTCAGCCAATGCATGCGTGTCTATTCCGATGAACAGCGGGCCGGTCAGGCCGCTCTCGCGGCGATGGTCGCAGATCGCCTGCGTCGTCGCCAGGATATGATCCTCGTTAAAGGAATTTTTCAGCGACGACCCGCGGTGACCCGACGTTCCGAAGGCAACGCGCTGCGCGGGATCGGCCGCGTCGGGCTTCGACGCAAAATAAGCGGTGACGAGCCGTGGCACATTGGCAAGGGATGCGGGATCGACCGGTTTGCCGGCGGCAGGATGATTTGCAGTCACGTAACCTCTCGGAACCAATACAACCTTTGAAGAGCTACCAGCTACTATATGGGTCAGGAACCTTCGAGGCAAAGCTGTCTCTTGCTCTTGCTCGGTGCCGTACCGAAAGTTAACCTGAGATAAGTTCCTTTCGTCTTGATGCGAGGTAGGGATCGCAAAGTGACACCGAGGATCTTGGTCGCGATCGGCTTTTTCGCCGCGCTCACACCGGTATGCGCGCAAGACGATCTCGACAGCGCGCCCGCAACGCTTACTCTGCAGGTGACAAGCGATCCCTCCACCATCGAGTGCCGCCGCGTCGAAATGCAGGGGCCGGCGTCGCTCGCCTTCCGGTTGTTGCACCGAACCTTCAATGATGATTTCGACGAACATCCCCTGTCGAACGGACAATGGGTGCCGCATTACGCAGGTGGCGCTGCGTGGCCGGAAGCGCGCTACTGGGGCGGCGATGGCTCTGACTTCAAGCGAAAAACCAGCGCAAACGGCGAACAGCAGATCTATGTCGATCCACGCTACAGCGGCCGATCGACGACGCCGCTGGGGCTCGATCCCTTCAAGGTTCGAAATGGCGTTCTCTCGATTGTCGCCAGCCGCACGCCGCCCGCGCTGAAGCCGGTTCTATTCAACAATGAATACATCTCGGGCGTCCTGACGACCCAAGGCACGTTTTCGCAAAAGTTCGGGTATTTCGAAATCCGCGCGAAGATCCCGATCGGCAGGGGAGTATGGCCGGCGTTCTGGATGCTCGCCGACGATGGCGGCTGGCCTCCCGAAGTCGACGTGATGGAGGGACGGGGACAACAGCCCGGCGACCTCGTGATGACGACACATTGGCGCGTTCCGTCGACCGGCCGCATACAATCCTGCGGATTTGACTTCGCCCTGCCTGACGCGGCGACCGAATTCCACAATTACGGTGTGCTGTGGGAGCAGGATCGCATCATTTATTTCATCGACCGCAAGCCGGTTTCCGATATCAAGGTCCCGATCGGCTTCGACGACCCCATGTACATGATCGTGAATCTCGCGATGGGATCGAAGTTCTTTGGCGGCGTCGGCTTCGTCGATGCCGAATCCCCCGCTACAGTCGAATTCGAGATCGACAGGATTTCCGTCTATCAGATCGATACAAGCCCGACCGGAGAAGTCGATGTTCGGTAAATTCTCGCGCCGGCGTTTTGCGAAACTTGCGGGCCTCTCCGCGCTCGGCATGGCGGCGACATCTGCAAAACCGGCGGACCGCGAGGCCAAGCCGCTACGCGACCGTCACACCCCCGCCGGTTTCCCTGATGGCTTCATATGGGGCACGGCGACATCGTCCTATCAGATAGAAGGCGCCGTTGACGAAGACGGCCGCGGCCGCTCGATCTGGGACACGTTCAGCCACACGCCGGGCAAGATCGAGGACGGCACCAGTGGGGACCGTGCCAACGAGCACTATCATCGCTACAAGGATGACGTCCGCCTGATCAAGGAACTCGGGGTCAAGGCCTATCGTTTTTCGATTGCGTGGCCGCGGGTATTTCCGGAAGGCTCCGGTGCGCCGAACCCGAAGGGGTTGGATTTCTACAACCGCCTGCTTGACGAACTCCTGGCAAACGGCATCGAACCCTACGCGACGCTATATCATTGGGACTTGCCGCAAACGCTGCAGGACCGTTTTGGCGGCTGGCAATCCAGCGAGACGTCCAAGGCATTTGGCGAATATGCCGGTTACGTGGCTGAGCGATTGACCGATCGCGTGAAAAACATCTTCACGGTCAATGAAGTCGGGCGCTTCGTGAATTTCGGTTATGGCTGGGGCATCGATGCTCCCGGCCTCACGCTACCGAAGGCGGATTTGAATCAGGTTCGTCACCATGTCGCGCTGGCGCACGGTCTCGCTGTGCAGGCGGTGCGCGCCCAGGGGCGCGCCGGCGTCAAGGTCGGCATGGCCGAGAACATCGCCGCCTGCGTGCCTGCGATCGTTACACCGGAAAACATCCGCGCGGCCGAAATCGCCACGCGCGAATTGAACGCGGGTTTTCTCGGCGTGATCCTGGAGGGCAAATATACCGACGGGTTTCTTGAATATGCCGGCGCGGCAGCGCCAAAATTCACCGCTGACGAGCTGAAGATCATTTCCTCGCCGACCGATTTTGTCGGCCTGAACATCTACGCGCCGCAGTTCTACGTGGTCGCATCCGACCACAAGCCGGGTTTTCACGTACTGCCCTTCCCGGCTTCGTTTCCACACATGAATTCCGAATGGCTCAGGATTGGTCCGGAAACCATCTATTGGGCGCCGCGGCTGGCGGCCAAGATCTGGAACATCGACACGATCTATATCAGCGAGAACGGCACGTCCGCGGAGGACAAGCTCGCCGCCGATGGCAAGGTTTACGACCTCGACCGCATCATGTACCTGCGCAACTATCTGACGCAGTTGCAACGCGCGACCGCCGAGGGCGTGCCGGTCCGCGGCTATTTCCTGTGGAGCCTGATGGACAATTTCGAATGGATATTCGGATACGAAAAACGCTTCGGGTTGTATCGGGTAGATTTCGAGACACAAGCGCGCGTGCCGAAACTGAGCGTGGCGTTCTATCAGGATGTGGTGGCACGAAATGCGATAGGAGTATGAGGGAAAGGACTCGAGGTCGGGCCGACGCGACCGTCAGAGCATCTTGCCGACTATCGTCGTCATGTCCGCGATCGAGAAAGCTCGCAACGACTCGGTACGAACGTTGCCCAAGGCACCAAGATTCAAATTGAGCGCCGTGGCGGAAAACTCGTCCGGCGCATCGAGAATCGTGACGATATCGTACCGGCCCTGCGTCCAAAATAGCTCCTTTACAGTCACTCCAAAGGTTTCGGCCATTTTCTTGAAGGCTTCTGCCCGCTTCGGTGATTCCTTGGCGCTGCGGATACCTTGGTCGGTAAAGTTGGCAAGCACGACATAGGTTACCATCGTCACTCTCCTTGTCAGCTTTGGTCGCAAGTCCTTCATAGATCAAGGCTCTTGATCGGTTCGTTATCGGCGGCGATGTCCCAAGATTACGCCGTTTCACTCCGCCGCGGCGCCAGATGGTCGAGCAGATTCATCGGCAGCGGAAAGACCACCGTCGAGGACCGCTCGCCGGCAATGTCGTGCAGTGCTGCAAAGTAACGTAACTGCATCGCCTGCGGCTGCTGCGAGAGTATCCGGCCGGCCTCGACAAGCTTCTCGGCGGCTTGCTGCTCACCCATCGCGTTGATCACCTTGGCGCGCCGCAGCCGCTCCGCTTCGGCTTGCTTGGCGATGGCGCGCACCATGGTTTCATTAAGATCGATATCCTTGATCTCGACGGTGGTGACCTTGATGCCCCATACGTCGGTTTGCTGGTCGAGGATCTCCTGGACGTCGGCGTTGAGTCGGTCCCGTTCTGCAAGCATCTCGTCCAGCTCGTGCTTGCCAAGCACCGATCGCAGCGTGGTCTGTGCCAGCTGGCTGGTTGCGGCCATGTAATCTCCGACCTTGATGATCGCGCGCTCGGGGTCGACGATGCGGAAGTAGAGAACAGCATTGACCTTGACCGACACGTTGTCGCGTGAAATCACGTCCTGGGGCGGCACTACCTGCACCATCACCCTGAGATCGACCTTCACCATCTGCTGCACGACCGGGATTAGGATGATGAGGCCTGGACCCTTTACGCCGGTGAAGCGGCCGAGCGTGAAGATGATGCCGCGCTCGTATTCCCGCAGGATGCGAATGGCCGATAACAGAAATATGATGACGATCAGCGCGAGCGCTGCATAGGTCAAATAATCAAGCATCATGACTTACCTCCTTCGCCGGTCAGCGCCGGCCGGCGCCGTACCACCAGCGTCAAATCCATGATGTTGGCCACCTCGACCACTTCCCCGGGCTCGAAGGCTTCAGCGCCGCGCGCTTGCCAGCGTTCGCCCTGCGTGAAGACGTGGCCTTCGCCTTCCGACCAGTCGAGGATTTCGGCGGACATGCCCCGCATGGCTTGCGCCCCCACCCGTGCGGGACCTCTTCGGGCGCGCCAAACCGAGCCGAGTACGACCAGAATCAGGCCGATGAACATCGCCGACGCGATGCCGATGACCGACCATGACAGCCGGTATCCGGGCTCTTCGACCTCGAAGAGCATCACGGCTCCAAGCACGAATGCGGTGATCCCGCCGAGGCCGAGAACCACCGTGGGGTTGAAAGCTTCGATGACTAGAAGCGTGATCCCCAACAGGATCAAGCCGAGCCCGGCATAGTTGATCGGCAGCATATTGAGGGCATAAAGGCCCACCAGCAGACAGATCGTTCCGACCACTCCAGGCGCGACCGCACCGGGCGAGATGAACTCGAAAATAAGGCCATACACACCAACCAGCATGAGAATGAAGGCAACGTTGGGATCGGTGATCACCCTCAGAAATCGTGAGATCAATCCGGGATCGATCGCTTGAAGGGTGGCATCCCTGGTCGCCAGATGCCGCGTACCGCCGCCCGTCACCGCCACCACGCGACCGTCGACTTGCCTGAGCAATTCGGCGGGGTTCTGTGCGACGAGGTCGATGACGTTCGCCTGCAATGCCGCGTTGGCGGAAAGGCTGGCAGCCTCCCGGACCGCGTTCTCGGCCCAATCAGCATTGTGTCCGCGCAGTTCGGCAAGGCTGCGGATCAAGGCGACGGCGTCGTTCGTCGCCTTCGCGGTCATCGCATCCTTCGGCTTCGGCTGACCGTCGCCGCCCTTCTTGTCGTCCTTGTCAGGGGTAATGTCCGGCAGACCCGGCAACGGACCGCCAATCTGCACCGGCGTAGCAGCGCCGAGATTGGTGCCCGGCGCCATCGCTGCGATATGCGTTGCGTAGAGGATATAGGTCCCGGCGCTGGCGGCGTGGGCTCCGGAAGGAGCCACGTAACCGATGACGGGAACGAGCGAGGCCAGCAGATCTGTGACGATTTCGCGCATGCTGGTTGCGAGACCGCCTGGTGTATTCAGACGCAGAACGACAGCCTCGGCGTGTCGTTCGCTTGCCTTCGTCAAAGCGTCCTTGACGTAACGGGCCGTCGCCGGTCCAATCGCTCCGTCGATGGAAACGGTCAGCACAAGCTTGCTGTTGTTCTCCTCCGCCAGCGTAGGAAGCGGAGAGACAACCAGAGCGACAGCTGCAATTGCCGCAACAAGGGTCGCCTGTACGGTCTGCACAGCAAGGACTCCCTTCAAAACGATATGGGGATATCCCTGTGGAATCTCAATATGCCCGGGATTGACGATCCGCCGACCGCCGTCTGCGTAGTCTCAGCCAATATCGAATTTGACGCCTTGGGCGAGCGGGAGATCGCTTCCGAAATTGATGGTGCTGGTGACCCGGCGCATATACGCCTTCCATGCGTCGGAGCCGGCTTCGCGCCCGCCACCGGTTTCCTTCTCGCCGCCGAATGCGCCACCGATTTCCGCACCCGACGGTCCTATGTTGACGTTTGCGATGCCGCAATCCGAGCCGACCGCGGAGAGGAATTTCTCGACCTCGTGCATGTCCGTCGAAAAAACGGACGAGGAAAGACCTTGCCGCACGCCGTTGTGCAGTGCCAGGGCTTCATCAAAGTCGGAATATTTCATGACGTAGAGGATCGGCGCGAAGGTTTCGCGCAGGACCGGACCGATCTGCCCCGGCATCTCGACCAGCGCTGGCTTGACGTAATAGGCCGCGGGATAAGACCCCGCCTCGAAACGGTCGCCGCCGGCAACCTGTCCGCCGAGCTTTCGCGCCTCGGCCAAGGTGTCTTGCATTCTGTGAAAGGCCGCTTCGTCGATGAGCGGACCGACCAACGTCGCGCTATTCGTGAGTGGATTGCCGATCTGCACGGCGGCATAGACCTGTTTCAATCTGGCAATCAGCGAATCATAGGCGCTGCGATGTACGAACAGCCGGCGCAGCGACGTGCAGCGCTGGCCTGCGGTGCCAGCCGCAGCGAAGACAATCGCTCGAAGCGCGAGCTCGAGATCCGCCGACGGACACACGACCGAAGCGTTATTGCCGCCCAACTCCAGGATGGCTCGCGCGAAGCGCCGCGCCAATCGGGGGGCCACCATCTGGCCCATGGCGGTAGAGCCTGTCGCCGAGACCAGCGGCACTCTTGCATCGTCGACCAGCATCTCGCCGGTCTCTCGTCCGCCGATCAGCACCGCCGACAGGCCGGCCGGCGCGCCGTCGAACCTCGCCGCCGCGCGCCGGACCAGCGCTTCCACGGCAAGGGCCGTCAGCGGTGTCTTCTCCGAAGGCTTCCAGATCACCGGGTCGCCGCACACGAGAGCAAGGGCGGCATTCCACGACCAGACGGCGACGGGAAAGTTGAAAGCGGTGATGATGGCGACCGGCCCGAGCGGATGCCATTGCTCCATCATCCGATGGTGAGGACGTTCACTGGCGATGGTGAGACCATGCAGCTGGCGGGAGAGACCGACCGCAAAGTCGCAGATGTCGATCATCTCCTGGACCTCGCCGTGTCCCTCGGACAAGATCTTCCCGGTCTCGATGGTGACAAGACGGCCGAGCTCGGCCTTGGCGGCGCGCAGCTCCTCGCCAAGAATTCGGACGAACTCTCCGCGTCCAGGCGCCGGAACGGACCGCCACGCGAGGAACGCTTTTTCAGACTGCGCGATTGCTTCGCCAACGCCGGCAGGGTCAGCGTCCTTGACCTGGCCAATGGTCTCGCCGGTCAGCGGCGAACGCACCGTGCGCTCACCATACCGATATCGGTCGCGGTGAACACCGACGTTCTGGAGAATTGAATCAACCTCACCCGAGACGGTCATAAGGATGCTCTTGCAAATAGCCCTCTCATGAAACCAGCTCAAGATCCGACTTGAGCGCTACCAGGAAGCGAGCGGCTTCGCCGCCCGTCACCACGCGATGGTCAAAGGTGAGCGACAATGGCAGCACGCGCCTCACTGCTGGCTGGCCCCGATGCGCGACCACCCGTTGGGCAATCCGGCCGGCGCCGATGATCGCCACTTGCGGAGGTACGACGATCAGGTTGGCAAATCGGCCTCCAATCATCCCGAAATTCGACAGCGTAATCGTCGCACCGCGCAGCTCGCCTGGGGGGATTGAGCGCGCGACGGCGTCAGCCCGCAGCCGGTCGAGCCCGGTTCGCAAATCAGACACGTCCCGCTCCGCGACATTGCGCATGACGGGAACGATGAGGCCTCCTCCGGTGTCGACTGCGATACCGATATCGACGCGCTCGATCAGACGTCGTTCTCCTGCGCCGGAGTTGTACCAGGCATTGAGCGCGGGCTCGGCTTTGCAGGCTGCAGCGATCGCACGTACCAGTCGGATGGTAACGTCCTCGCCCTGACGCCAATCGTCGATATCGGCATCGTCGGTCACAGTGGCAGGAACGATTTCGGCATGCGCCGCCGTCATGCGTTGAGCCATGGCGCGCCGCAAACCGCGCAGGGGCTCGGCGGGTCCGGTTTGGGGCATGCTCTTCGCGGCCCGTTCAACGTCGGCACGTGTGATGGAGCCGCCGGGTCCCGTGGCTTCGACGAGATCAAGATCGACGTCGAGCTTGCGTGCGAGCGCCCGCACCGCCGGGAATACCTGAACTTTCTGTCCAGTCGTTCGCCCGGAAGGTGTTCCTGTCGCCGGTGCCGGTTCGCTGGTGCCGAGTTCGCCGACGATCGTGCCGGTGTCCTGCTCGGCGCCTTCGGCAAACTCGACGAGCGGCGTGCCGACCTTCACCATATCACCCTTGGCGCCAAACAGGTGCAGGATGCGGCCGCTCGATGGAGACGGTACCTCAACGACCGCCTTGTCAGTCTCGACGGAAACCAGTGGCTGATCGGTGGTTACGTGATCGCCTTCGTTTACATACCAGGTCACGATCTCCGCCTCCTCAAGGCCTTCTCCAAGATCCGGCAGCATGAACTGGCGCATGGCACAAGTCCGTTGAAATTTAACTGAACTGGCACGCCTTGCGTGCGGCCGTCACGATCCGGTCGACTGACGGCATATAGTGCTGCTCAAGCCTCGCCATTGGAATGACCGTGTCGTAGCCGGTGACGCGGGTCACAGGTGCAATTAGGGAGGACAGGCCGCGCTCAGCGATCAGTGCGGAGATCTCGGCGCCAAATCCTCCGGTACGTGGCGCCTCATGCACGATCACGCACCGTCCGGTCTTAGCGACCGAGCCGAGGACGGTCTCTTCGTCGTAGGGCTTGAGCGTGGCGAGATCAATGACCTCGGCAGCGGTGCCCTCTGCGGCGAGCGCGTCGGCCGCCGCCATGGTTTCCTTCAGCATCGCGCCCCAACTGATCAGCGTGATGTCGCGGCCTTCGCGCAGCACAAAGGCAACATCCAGCGGCAAGGCTTCACCGTTGTCTTCCACTTCGCCTTTCAGCGCGCGGTATATGCGTGTTGGCTCCAGGAACACCACCGGATCCGGATCTCGGATCGCGCCGAGCAGAAGCCCGTAGGCCCGTTCCGGCGACGAGGGGATGACAACACGCAAGCCGGGAATATTCGTAAGCATCGCCTCGGTACTTTCGGAATGATGCTCGGGCGCGCGAATGCCGGCCCCATGTGGGGTGCGTAGAACCATTGGACAGGTGAGCCGTCCCCGGGTGCGGTTGCGCATCCGGGATGCGTGGTTCACCAGTTGATCGATGCAGGGATACAGAAATCCCATAAACTGGATC
>JBJMTR010000321.1:0-4443 GCA_045811565.1 Bradyrhizobium sp. | reverse complement strand
CCGCGATCAAATCCTGCACCGCAGAGACTTTCGCCGACAGGATCATCTTGTTCTTGGGCAGGCCGATCTCCTCGGCGCGCTTGGCCGACAACAATGCCGACTGCACCATCGCCTCGCGCGTTACCGCGCGCGCGTCGAGCGGGTTCGGCGACGCCGCGTTCTCTTCCATCAGTTTCGTCAGCAATTCCTGATCGAGGGAGCCCCAATTAGCGCCGATACGGACCGCCTTGTTGTTCCGAATCGCGATCTCGACGATATCGGTGAACTGGCTGTCGCGCTTGTTCTTGAAACCGACATTGCCGGGATTGATGCGGTATTTGTCGAGCGCTTCGGCGCACGCCGGATATTCCGCGAGCAGCTTGTGGCCGATGTAATGGAAATCGCCGATCAACGGCGTGGTGATGCCGCGCTTGCGCAGAGCGTCGCGGATGTGCGGCACGGCGGCGGCGGCTTCCTCACGGTCGACCGTGATGCGCACCAATTCCGAGCCGGCGCGCGACAGCGCCGCGACCTGCGCCACCGTACTTTCGACGTCGGCGGTGTCGGTGTTGGTCATCGACTGCACGACAATCGGCGCGCCCCCGCCGACGGCGACATTGCCGACCAAGACTTGCGTGGTTGTATGCCGGGCCTTGGGGCCGGCGACATCGTTCTGCGGGATTTGTTCGGGCTTGTTCATGGCGTCTCGAATATCAGGTTTTGGTGACATTCACCAAGGGGGCACAAGCGGACGTAACGCTTTGTTGGATCACGATACTTTCTGCCGTCAATTCAATAGCTTATCCCGTCGGCCGCGACCGAAGCCCGGGTTTCCGGCCGCCTGATCGCTGACCGGGTATATTGGACCGAAATCGTGGGATTAAAGGGCGATCCTTAACAAGCGGTCGCCTTTTCATCCCCGGCATCACACCGTAGCATCGGACAATATCATGTGAAGGAGGCAACAATGCCGGAGCGCAATGGGCTCATCAGCACGGCGGAACTCGCCGCCATCCTGCATCTGCCTGATCTGCGCCTGTTCGACTGCACGACCTATCTTGAGCCGGCGCCCGAAGGCAGCGGCGTTCCCTATATTGTCGTGTCGGGACGGCAGACATTCGAGGCCGGACATATTCCGGGAGCGAATTTTCTCGACCTGCAGGGCGAGTTTTCCGACCAGAACAACACGCTTCGCTTCATGATGCCTGGCGTCGGGCAGCTCGAAACTGCATTCGGCCGGCACGGCATATCGGCACATAGTCGGGTCGTGCTGTATTCCATCGGGACCGCGATGTGGGCGACGCGATTCTGGTGGATGCTGAGATCGCTTGGCTTTGAAGGCGCGTCCGTGCTCGACGGCGGTATCGACAAGTGGACGGCGGAAGGCCGCGATATCGAGACCGGGCTCGCCGGGGGCTATCCACCGGCGACGTTCACAGCAAGACCGAGGCATGGTCTTTTCATCGGCAAGCATGACGTGCTCGCTGCGAGCGGCGACCGCGACACCGTCATTGTCAATGCGCTGGGACCGCAATTCCATAAGGGCCTGGAGCCGAGCCGCTACGGCCGCCCCGGGCGCATTCCCGGCAGCGTCAACGTGCCGGCGGCAACGCTGCTCGATCAGCAGACGAAAGCCTTTGTCCCGCTCGCGCATGCCGCGGCGAAATTCGCCGAGCAAGGTATCGACAAGGACAAGCGTGTGATCGCCTATTGCGGCGGCGGCATCTCCGCCACGATCGACCTGTTCCAGCTCTACCGGCTAGGCTATGACAATCTTGCGCTTTACGACGCGTCGATGGGCGAATGGGCAAAGGATGCCTCGCTGCCGATCGAGACGGGTTAGAGCGTTTTCAAGCGACGTGGACGCCGGTTCGCGTGAGGAAAACGCGTCAAACAGACAAACTGCTCACGCCGGAACGTTGGGATCCGGCGTGACCTTTGGATCCGGCTTGTTCACGAGATAAAGCCCGGCGATGACCAGCAGCGCGGCGACGCCGAATACAGGTGTCAGCGTGTCATGCATGATGAAGTAGGCGGCGACCACACCGAACAACGGCGTGATGAAAGTGAAGGCTGATAATTTGCTCGCGGAATAGGTCTTCACCATCGCGAACCAGATCACGAAGGTGCAGCCGACAACCCAGATCGCCTGATAGGTCATCAGCGCCAGCGACAGCGCCGCTGGAAAATGGGTGATGGTCTCGCCTGACATCCAGGATGCACCGCCGAGGATCGGGATTGACAGCGCCACCTGATAGCCAAGCGCTTTCTCCGGTGCGGCTTTGCGCAGCGCCGTTCCCTTCGCGATCAAAGTCGTCGCCGCCCACAGCGCGCCGCCGCCCACCACCATGAGGTCGCCCAGCAGCACCTTTGTGTCGACATTGGGTTGTGGCACGCCAATCGCCAACGCCACACCGGCAAAACTCAGGGCCAGTCCGCCCCATTGCAAGGCGCTGAGGCGCTCACCAAGGAATTGATGGGAGCCGAGCGCGACGAAGAACGGCGCGGTATAGAGAAACACCGCCGCGCGCGAGGCCGAGGTGAATACCAGACCGCTGAAGATCAGCACGAATTCGATGCTGAACAGAAGCCCTGCGAGCAGGCCGGGACCGAGCGAACCGTCGCGTTCGAAGAATTTCACGCCGCGCAGCCAGCCGACGATGAGCATCACTGGCAACGCGCCGGCGGAGCGGATCATCGCCTGCAGCATCGGTGGAATATCGGGAAGCGCCAGCTTGACCGCGACCTGATTGAACCCCCAGCTCAGGCATAGCATCAGCATCACCGCGACGGCACCCGGGGTGAGCGCGCGCCCGGCAGTGGAAATCACTTGCGTTGACATTGATCCTCGCGGCCGGCTTGGCGCCGTGTTGTGGTTTTTGGTGTGATCCGGAAAAGCTGTCCCGGACATCATCCGGGATCGGCTCCCGCTTTCAAGGCCCTAAATTATTTCTGGCAGTGCGCACAAGTACCGGCGATCTCGACGACGGACAGTTTCGGCGCAAACCCCGACGCGCGCGCGGCAGCATTGAGGCTTTGCGCCACCGGAGCCGCTGGAATTTCGCCGACCGAGCCGCAGCGGTCGCAGATCAGGAACGCCACCGTCGAGGTTTCGTCATGGTCATGCGCGCAAGCCAGGAACGCGTTGCGGCTTTCAATGCGGTGGACAAGGCCGTTCTCCATCAGGAAATCGAGGGCACGATAGACCGTGATCGGCGCCGGCCGCGCCATCTGCTTGGCAAGTTCGTCGATCACCTCATAGGCGCCGAGCGGACGATGGCTGGACAACAGCGCCTGCAACACCTGGCGGCGGATCGGCGTGAATTTCTGCGCCCGCTGCGCGCACACCTGCTCGGCATGCGTAATCCCATCCGCGGTGCAGCGGTCGTGATCGTGGTTCGGCGCCGGAAAGGCAGGTTTTGCCAAGCTCATTGTGCCCTTTTGTAGCATTTTGGCGCCCAATCCCAAAGCGCGGCCAGCGCCGAGCTTCCAGCCATGTTCTGAGAGCGGAGCAGCCCTCTGCTAACTTGCCATGCTAAATTCATAAGCTTGCTTATTATATCGCAAGCTTATGGAGAGAGGGGCGAGCCCATGCGCGGTTCCGTGGATATGAACTTCCTGTTCACGCTTGGCGAATTGCAGCGGCTGGTTCGCGCCTATGCCGACAAGCAGGCCGCGCGCTACGGCATCACCCGCGCGCAATGGGCTGTTTTGGCCAAGGTCGAACGCAACGAAGGCCTGAAGCAAACGGAACTCGCCGAACAGATGGAGATGCAGCCGATCACGCTGACGCGATTGATCGACAAGCTCTGCGACAATGGCTGGATCGAGCGTCGCGGCGATGAAACCGACCGCCGCGTCAACCGCCTCTATCTGCGGAAGGCCGCGCGTCCGCTGCTCGGCAAGCTCAGCGGGCTGCGCTCCGAACTTACCGCGACGGCGCTCGACGGCATCAACCCCGCCGACGCGCATCGCCTGCTCGACCAATTGGAAGCCATCAAGGAAAACGTTCGAAATGCCATCCAGAGCCCAGCCGGCGATCCCCCCAGAAAGGAGCAGCGCTATGGCTGATCCCGTCCTCAAGTTTCCGCCCGAACAAAAGGGCAACCCGGCCTCGCCCCGGACCAAGATTGCCGCCGAACCGCGCCGCCGTCTGATGGCCGGCATGCGGCGCTACCGCCGCTTTGTGTTGCTCGTGGTGCTGCCGCTGGTCGCGTTGATCGCCGGCACCGTCTTCTATCTCAATGGCGGCCGCTACGTGACCACCGACGACGCCTACGTCGGCGCGCAGAAAGTGCTGATCACGCCGGACGTCTCCGGCAAGATCATCAAGGTCGCCGTGAAGGAAGGCCAACAGGTCTCGACCGGCGATACCTTGTTCCAGATCGATCCGGTGCCGTTTCAGCTCGCCGTGGCTCAGGCACGCGCCAAGCTCGACGATGCCAAGACCAATCACGACAACCT
>JBJMTR010000320.1:0-15049 GCA_045811565.1 Bradyrhizobium sp. | reverse complement strand
GTTTTTCGAGGGCTCCTCCAGCCGGTCGAGGAAACGCTCGCGCTGCTCCTCTTTCGAGATATGCAGGAAGAATTTCAGGATCACCGTGCCATTCCGGGCGAGATGACGCTCGACCGCGGAAATATCCTCGAACCGCTCGCGCCAGATCTCCTTGGTCACCAGCCGTGGCGGAATCTTCTGCTTGCCGAGGATCTCGGGATGCACCCGTACCACCAGGCATTCCTCGTAATAAGAGCGGTTGAAGATGCCGATCCGGCCACGCTCCGGCAGTGCGGTCATGGCGCGCCACAGAAAGTCGTGATCAAGCTCTTTGGTCGACGGTTGCTTGAACGTAGTGACCTCGCAGCCCTGCGGATCGATGCCGTCGAACACGCTCTTGATCGCGCTATCCTTGCCGGCGGCGTCCATGCCCTGGAAGATCAGCAGCAGCGACCAGCGGTCTTGTGCATAAAGCTTTTCCTGGAAATCGTTCAGTCGCCTGCGATTGGCTTCGATGATCTTCTCGCCCTCGTTCTTGTCGAGCCCACCCTTCTCGTTGGTGTTGTGCGATTTCAGATGAAACTCGCCCGAACCATCGAAGCAGAACGGCGTGACGAAGGGTTTTAGCTCGTCGGCCAGCGAAGGTTTCTTGCTCATTACTTCAATGAAGGCTTGCGTTGCGTTTTTAATCTGTCGAGCACACTACCAAGGATGCCCTTGGGAAGGAATATGATGAACAGCACCAGCAACACGCCATAGACCAGATTGTCCCAGCCCACCGCCTTGGTCCCGAAGCCGATGCGCAGGATTTCGGCCAGCAGGATAGTGATGATGGCGCCGACCGTCGGCCCGAGCGAGACGTAGACACCGCCGACGATGGCGGCAAACACCATCTGCAACGATACCGAAATGCCGCTGACCGTGTCGGGCGAGATGAACATCTGGTACTGGCAATACAGCGCGCCGGCGAGCGCGGTCATCAACGCGCTGACCAGGGTGATCTTGAGCTTTTCGGCGGTGACGTTGACACCGGCCGCCGCCGCCGCATCTTCGTCCTCCGAAATCGCCTCCATGGCGTAGCGGCTCATGCTGCGGTCGATCCAGCGCCAGATCAACAGACCGAGCAACCAGACGAACAGCGCGATCAAATACCACGTGGTCTTGTCGTCGAACTGCAGCGCGAGCAATCCGCTTCCTCTGGTCCGATTAGGCGTATAGCCGAGCGAGCCGCCGGTATAGTCGCGCGTGGCGGTGATGATTTGCAGCACGATGCCGGACAGCGCCAGCGTCACCAGCACGAAATAATGGCCGGTGATGCGGAAGCGGAAACAGGGATAGGCCACCACGAGCGCCAGCGCGCCGGCCGCCGCCATGCTCAAGGGAATGCCGATCCATGGCGAGATACCGAGATGATTCCACAACAGCGCCGTGACATAGGCGCCGACACCCATGAAGCCGCCATGGCCGAGCGACACCAGGCCGAAGCGGCCCATGATCGACCACGAGGTGTAGGCGAATGACCAGATCAGGATCAGCACCAGGATGTGCAAATGATAGGCATCGCGATACACGAAAGGCAACGCGATCAACGCCGCCAGCGCGACGGCCCAGGCTGCGTATCGTCGCTTCACGAGCGCCTCGCCAATAGCCCGGCGGGCCGGATGAACATCATGACGATGAAGAAGGCGAAGGCCAGCACGTAACCCCATTCGAGGTCGGAGAACAGGCCGCCGAGCGAAATGATCTCGGCGAAGACAAAAGCCGCGATGAAGCCGCCGACGAAGTTGCCGAGCCCCCCGAGTACGCAAATCAGGAAGGTGATCGGCCCGAACGACAGCCCGACGAAGGGATGCACGTCGTATTGCAGCACCAGAAGGCAGGCCGCGAGACCGGCGAGCGCTCCACCGAGCGCCGAAGTGATGAGATACATGCGCTTGGTATCGACTCCCATCAGCGACATGATCTGGCGGTCCTGCGCGATGGCGCGGATCGCCGTGCCGGTGAAAGTGCGTTTCATGAAGAGATAGACCGTCACCATGCCGATCAACGCGGCGACAAAAGACAACAGCCGCGCGTAACTGAAATGCATCTCGCCGAACGCCAGCACCGGCAGGCGGATTCCGAGGTTGCGGAAATCGATCCCGAACGCAACCGTGGCGAAGCTCTGCAGGATGAAGAGAACGCCGCCGGTCGCGAGCAGCTGGTTGATCGGCGGCGCAGTCAATAACGGCGCGATGACGATATAGTGCAGCGCCGCCCCGAGAGCGGCGACCAGCAAAATGGCGATCGGCGCCGCCGCCCAGTACGGCAAGCCAAAATACTGGACGAGGTAATACATCCCGTACATGCCGATCATGACCAGCTCGGCATAGCAGATCCAGGTCACGTCGATGACGCCGAAGATCAGGTTGAGCCCGAGCGCAAGCAGCGCGAGCACACCGCCGAGCAGAATGCCGTTGATGACGGCTTCCAGCAGATAGACGTCGAAGATGTCCAGAAATGCCTGCATCGCCTGCTCTTTTATCCCAACATGACCTTTTCGGAAAACCGGTACCCACTTTGTGCTGGCGCGGCCCTCCGGGTCATGCTCATACCCCGAGATACGCTTGCTTGATGGTGTCGCTGGCCGCCACCTCCGCCGAGGTGCCCGACGTGCGAATGCTGCCGGCCTCGAGCAAATAGGCGCGGTCCACCACGCGCAGCACCTGCTGCACGTTCTGCTCGACGATCAGCACCGTCAGCCCGCTGCCGCGAATCCGCTTCACCAGCTCGAATACCTGCTGCACCACGACCGGCGCGAGGCCGGCCGACGGCTCGTCGAGCAGCAACAGTTTCGGGTGCGACATCAGCGCGCGGCCGATCGCGCACATCTGCTGTTCGCCGCCCGACATGGTGCCGGCCATCTGGTGGCGCCGTTCCTTCATGCGCGGGAATAGATCGAACACGAATTCCAGCCGCTCGGTATATCTGGCGCGGGCGCCCGGCATGAACGCGCCCATCTTCAAATTGTCGTCGACCGTGAGCCGCGGAAACAGCCGGCGGTTCTCCGGCACGTGGGCGATCCCGAGGCTGACGATGCGATGCGCGGGCGTCGCCAGCACGTCCATTCCCTCCATCGCGATTTTGCCCCTGATCGGCCGGATCAGCCCCGAGATCACGCGCATCAGCGTCGTCTTGCCGGCGCCGTTGGGACCGATCACGCCGACCGCCTCGCCTGCCTTCACCTCGAGGCTGACGCCGAACAGCGCCTGAAAGCTGCCGTAACCTGCATCGATCGATTGGAGTTCGAGCATGCCTTAAGCCCCCGCCCGACGGCGCGCTTCCGCCGCGGCGATCTGACTCGAATCTGCGTCGGTGCCGAGATAGACCTCGATCACGCGGGGGTCGCTCGCCACCGCGCTTGGCAAGCCTTCGGAAATTTTCTCGCCGTGGTCGAGCACCATTACGCGATCGACCACGCGCATCAGCACGCCCATGATGTGCTCGACCCAGATGATCGTAATGCCGAGTTCGTCACGGATCCTGCGCAGCATATCCGCGGCCTGATCCATCTCGGTGTCATCCAGCCCGCCGAGGCTCTCGTCGGCCAGCAACAGTTTGGGCCCGGTCGCCAGCGCTTTTGCCAATTCGAGCTTCTTCAGCCCCGCAGCGCCCAGGCAGTCGACGCTGGCATGGCGGTTGGTCGGTAGGCCGACCGTGGCAAGCGCCCGTTCCGCGGCTTCGTCGGCCACGGCCCGGCTGTGGCTACCCTGGCCATAAAAGCCGGCCAGCGCTACGTTCTCGAAGATGCTGAGCCGGCGAAACGGCCGCGGTATCTGGAAGGTGCGGCCGATGCCGCGATTGATGATGCGGTGCGGCGGCAGCCCGGCGATTTCCGTCCCATCAAAGGTAATCGATCCCGCCGAGGGGGCGAACGTGCCAGAGAGCATATTGAAGATCGTGCTCTTGCCAGAGCCGTTCGGGCCGATCAGGCCGAGAATTTCGCCCTGATCGACGCTGAACGACACGTTGCTGACCGCAGTGAAGCCACCGAAGCGCTTCACCAACCCGCTCACGCTTAGCACCACGGATACTCCGCTAATCCGACGACGGGCCTACTGGTTGCTGTAGGTTGTGCCCTTCGGCAGCGGCAGCACGGCTTCGCGCTGCGCCTGGCTCTTCGGCCACACCACATAGGACTTGTCGTCGATATACTGGATGACCACCGGGAACGAGCGCTCGTTCTGTCCGGCCATTTGCGTGCCATCGCCGAAGAATTTGACGCCAAAGCCCAGCATGGTGCCGCCTTCGGGGAGGTCGACTTCCACCGCCGCCTTGCGTAGCGCGTCGGGATCGACGCCACCGTATTTCTTGATGGCGCGCGGCAGCACTTCGGTCATGAAGACATAGGTGTTCGATGCCGCCATGCCGACATGAGCCGAGCGGATCGCTACGCCTGGCTTCAGCTTGTCGAACTCCTCGCCAACCATCTTGATGACCGGCGGTAATTTCGGATCCATGGTTTTCTGGTTGGCGAGCCAGATCGAGATCGGATCAGTATTGAAGACGTAATTCACGTCACCGCCCAGACCTTCCTTCAGCTTTTCGTAGACGCCGTAGCCCGCACCATGGCCGACCAGGGCGCCGAATTTCAGCCCCTGCTCTCGCGCCTGGCGCAACAGCAGCGTGATGTCGGGATTGTACCCGGTGTGGAAAACCACATCGGGCTGGGCGCGCTTCAATTTTGTCACCAGGGCGGAGAGGTCGGGCGCGGTGGCCGAATAGCCTTCCTTCAGCACGACATTGAACCCGGCCTTCTTGGCGCCGGCCACGTTGCCTTTGGACACGTCAACCCCATAGGCGCCATCTTCGTGGATGATGGCGACGCGCAGGTCCTTCGGCTCCTTGCCGAACTTCTCTTTGGCATTCTGGGCGATGAAGTCCATCGTCATCATGCCGAACTGATCGCCACTCGCCTGCGGCCGGAACACGTATTTGAAGTTCTTGTTGTCGAGCACCGACGAGGAAATGCAGGTGGTGATCCACATGAAATTCTTCAGCTGCTCGACCCGGGCGGCCACCGGCACGCATTGCGCCGATGAGAAGAAGCCGAGCAGCATGTTGACCTTTTCCTGCTCGATCAGGCGAACCGCTTCGTTGATGGCGACATCTGGCTTGCTCTGGGCGTCGGCATAAACCGCCTCGACCTTGTAACCTTCGACCCCGGTCTTGCTGAAATGATCGAGCATGATCTTCGCGCCGGTGTATTGCAGCTCCGAGCCGCCGCCGGCGAGCGGTCCGGTCAGGTCGTAAATCACGCCGATCTTGATTTTCTCCTGAGCGACGGCGGAAACCGCCATGCCCAGCACCGCGACCGCGGCAATCAGCCCGCCGAACAGGCGTGCAGTCTTGCGCACCAGCATCAAACCCTCCCTGGAAATTGTGCATTGCGTTCTTGCTTTTGTTGACGCCTATCACATGGGCAGGGCCGGCCGATGTCAAGGCGCATTGCGCTGCATCGGTTTAAGGCAGGCTTTCTTGGACGCCCGGCAGCGGTTTGCATTCAGAGGGCAGCCGACAGTTTCTCCTCAAGAAACGCTGTGACAAAGTGTGGCATCGTCGCGGTGAAATCGCTCGGCTTGCGCACCAAGTGGATCGCGGCGAGTTCTGGTGCTGCCTGCCGGGCCAAATTGGCCTCGATCCCAGCGCGTAAAGCCTCACTCGTCATATCGACATGCAAGATCCTGATCATGGCAACCGCGATGCCCGTCGATACGCAGTCCCAATGCGCGCCGGCTCGATAATCGGCCGGCGTGAGACCGGTTTCCTCCTCGACCTCGCGCACGACGCTGCCCTCGATGTCGAGCGCACTGCCCCTGATATCGTCGAGATCAGGTGTGCCGGAGGGAAAATAAACCCGGCCGGCATTCGCCGTGTGCTGGCCCATTTCGCCCAGCACGAAAGCGCCGTCGCTTGTGAGCAGCGCGCCCATGCCGAAGCCGTTGAACACATCCTTGTCCGGGAAACCCCAGTCGCGCCAGGCGAGGAAGCTCGCGAAATCGGTTTTGAAATAGCTCGCGCTGAAGCGCTCGCCGTTAAAGACCGGGTTGCGGCCGAGCAGGATCTGACCGTTCCACAATTTTGGCCTCTCGCGCTGCTTAAGCGCAAAATGCGCGTCGATCTCGGCGCGCCGCGCCTGCGCAAATGGCCACGACCACGGCCGCACCGCCAGATCAAGCGTGGTGACGCGATGAGTGACCGGAGGCATCATGGCGTCATGGCATTCATCGCGGCTTCACTTCTCACTTCACTTCTTACTTCATTTGCCACTCATTCCCGTCGTCTTCTTGACCTGGTCGACATATTTGTTGGTGTAGGTTTTGCTCACGTCGATATTGGCTTTTGCCACTTCCGGCGAGCCTTCGCTGAACACCGCAAGCACCGCATCGGCGCCCTTCGGGTCCATCTTGCCGGTTTCCGAATACATCGGGATCGTGTTCTTCAGCGCTGCGAGATAGAGCTCCTTGTTCTTGCCGACAATCTCCTCCGGCATTTTCGCCATGATCTCTTCCGGCGAATGCGCATGAATCCAGGCGAGCGTATTGACGATCGCACTGGTTAGCGCCTGAACTTCCTTCTCGTGGGAGGCGACCCACGCCTTGGTCGTATAAAGCGCGCCACCCGGATATTCACCGCCAAACACCGCGAGTGTGTCCTTTTGCGTGCGGGTGTCACTCAGAATCCTGAGGTCGGGATGCTTGCCCTGCAGCACCGTGACCGAGGGATCGAGCATCACGGCGGCGTCGATTTGGCCCTGCTCCATCGCCGCCACTGCGGTGGCGCCGAGGCCGACGCCGATGACCGCCGCACTGGCGGGATCGAGACCGTTCTTCTTCAGTAGATATTTCAGGAAGAAATCGGTCGAGGAGCCCGGCGCGCTGACGCCAACCTTCTTACCCGCCAGATCCTTGATCGATTTGATTTCGCTGGTGTGCGAGGGCGACACCACAAGCACCAGCCCGGGATAGCGGTCATAGACCACGAATGCCTGCAATTCCTGCTTCTTCGCCGCAAGATTGACGCAGTGGTCGAAATAGCCGGAGACCACATCGGCGCTGCCGCCGAGCACAGCTTTGAGCGCGTCCGATCCGCCCTTGAGGTCGACCAGTTCGACGGCAAGCCCCGCCTTCTCGTATTCGCCGAGTTGCCTGGCCAGCACGGTCGGCAGGTAACACAGGCAGGAACCGCCCCCGACTGCGATCGTGATCTTGCTTTGCGCCGCGGCAAGACCCGAACTCAGCGCCAGCGCCAACAGCGCGCCGACCAATCTGCCCAACATTGTTCTCATGATTTTCTCCATTGCGTTGCCGGCAACATACTGCAGCGCAAGGGCCTTGAGAAGGCAGCCTTCCTTACCTCTCCCATTGGGAGAGGTGAAGGGAAGCGCTTACCCCCTCACGTCTGCCGCAACCGGCCGCCAGATCAACAGCCGCCGCTCGACCAGCGTCACCGCCATATCGATCAGGATGACGAACGCCGACAGCACGAACATGCCGGCGAACACGCCGGCGACGTCGAACACACCTTCGGCCTGCTGGATCAGGTAGCCGAGCCCGGCCGCCGATCCCAGATATTCGCCGACCACGGCGCCGACCACCGCAAAGCCGACCGAGGTGTGCAGCGAGGAAAACATCCACGACAGCGCCGACGGCCAGTAGACATGCCGCATCAATTGCCGCTCGCTCATCCCGAGCATGCGGCCGTTGTCGAGCACGGTTTGGCTTACTTCCTTGACGCCCTGGTAGACGTTGAAGAACACGATAAAGAACACCAGGGTCACGCCGAGCGCGACCTTGGACCAGATGCCGAGTCCAAGCCACAGCGTGAAGATCGGCGCCAGCACCACGCGCGGCAGCGCGTTGACCATCTTCACATAGGGATCGAACACCGCGGCGACGCGGGGCTGGCGCGCGAACCAGAAACCGACCATGACGCCGCCGATCGAGCCGATCACGAAGGCGAGGATCGATTCCCACAGCGTGATCAACAGGTGTTTCCAGATCACGCCGCTCGAGAACCATTTTACAATCTGGCTGCCGACGTCGACCGGATTGGAAAAGAAGAACGGCGGCAGCAAAATGCGTCCGAACACCGGCACCGTGGCGAAGAACTGCCAAAGCACCAACATGACGATTGCGACCAGCAATTGCAGTGAGAGGAGCCCGATCCTCGACACGCTCAAGCCCCCCTCATCTCGACGTTCCGCTTACTGCTTGGAGAACGTGCCGACCAAGCTGGTGACGCCCTTTGCGTGGCCCTCCAGCGCCTTGAGCAGTTCGTCGCGAGACATGCCCGCCTTCAAAGCGGTGGGCTCAAGATCGGTCGCGAACAGCGAAAACATGTAATGATGCGGCGGACCAGGCGGCGTACAGGGCCCGAAATAATGCGGTAGCTTCGCCCCGCTCTCACCGCCGACATATTTGTCGATCTGCTTCGAGACCTCGCCTTCGGCAAAGCCCGTGACCGAGGCGGGGATGCCATAGGCCACCCAATGCACGAAGCCGACGGGCGGACGGGCATCGGGGTCAAACACCACCAGCGCATAGCTCTTGGTGCCCTCCGGCGGGTTGGTCCAGGAGAGCGTGGGTGAAATATTCTCGCCGGGGCAGTTCGGGTTGGACTTGTTGTTGCCGGCAAACTTTGTCGCCAGCCGCTCGCCATCCTTGAAGCCGGTCGAGGATAGCGTGAATACGCCTTGCGCGTAGGCGCTTTGAGCGCCGCACCACGCGGTTAACGCGAGCGCGCCCGCGAGAATCGAAGCCCGTACCAGCATGACGTCTCCCTCATCTTGTTATGTGTCTGACTGTAACCACTGCGGCATTCGGATCAAGGCGAACTATCCGGTCGCCGATTGCGCGTAGCCCTTCAACACCTCGTCCTTCAAAACACTCCATATCTCACGATGAAGTGAGTGAAATTCCTTGTCCAGCCGGACCTCGAAAATGTCGCGCGGGCGCGGCAGTTGCACGCGCCAGTCGCCGATGATGCGGGCGCTCGGCCCCGCCGACATGATCACGACGCGATCAGCCAGCGCAATCGCCTCCTCAAGATCGTGGGTGACGAACAGCACCGCCTTGCGGTCGGCGGTCCACAGCTCCAGCAGGAGATTGCCCATGATCTGTCGGGTCTGGGCATCGAGCGGGCCGAATGGCTCGTCCATCAGAAGAATTTTGGGATCGCGGATCAGGACCTGCGCCAGCCCGACCCGTTTGCGCTGCCCGCCCGACAGCATGTGCGGATAGCGGTTGCCGAAGGCGCCAAGGCCCACGGACGTAAGCCAGCCCTGCGCCCGCTCCAGCGCCTGCTGGCGCGGCGCGCCCTTGATCTCCAGCCCGATCGCGACATTGTCGATCGCCGTCTTCCAGGGAAACAGCGCATCCGCCTGGAACAGGTAACCGGCGTCCCGGTTCAGGCCGGACAGGGCCTGATCGAAGATCCTGACCGATCCCGATGCCGGCCTCAGCAGGCCTGCGGCGACATTGAGCAGCGTCGACTTTCCACATCCGGTGGGGCCGACGATAGCGACGAACTCACCGTGCTCGACCGAAAGCCGCGCCTTCTCGACCGCGGTGTAAACGCGCGCGTCGGCCAAACGAAACGCCACCGTCGCATCCTCAAGCGCGACCGCCATTGGCTTTGCTGGATCCACCGCGTTCTTCTCCCAAGTTCGCAAGGATGCCTTAGCCTCTTAAGCAGATAAGTTCAACGAACCGCAGCGACGTGGTAGTTGATCTCTCACTCTCCCCCTGCTGGGGCGGGTAACAGTTCGGGCCGCAACGGATGCCAGCTACGCCACTGATCGCCTATGCCAACGTCGGCAAGACGTTCGACGACGGCCGCGTGGTAGCCGTCGACGACGTCTCGCTCGACGTCGCCGAGGGCGAGTTCCTGGCGATCGTCGGCGGCTCCGGCTCCGGCAAGACCACATTGCTGCGGCTGGCCAACCGGCTGATCGAGGCGGACAGCGGCACCATCACGGTCGAGGGAGAAGACGTACGCAGCGTCGATCCGATCGGGTTACGCCGCCGTATCGGCTACGTGTTCCAGAGCGGCGGGCTGTTTCCGCATATCAGCGTCGCCGGCAATATCGGCATCACGCCAAAACTGCTCGGCACGCCCGCGGCTGATATTTCGGGGCGCGTGGACGAACTGCTCGACCTGGTGCGGCTCGACCGCGTGCAGTATCGCGATCGCCTGCCGCATGAATTGTCCGGCGGCCAGCGCCAGCGCGTCGGCGTGGCGCGGGCGCTGGCGGCGCGACCGCGGATCGTGTTGATGGACGAGCCGTTCGGCGCGCTCGATCCCCTCACCCGCGACGCGCTCGGCGATGACTACCGCGCGCTGCATCTCAAGCTCAAGCTGACCACGGTCATGATCACCCACGACATGACGGAGGCGATCCTGCTGGCCGACCGCGTGGTTGTCATGCGCGGCGGGCAGCTGTTGGCGCAGGGCACGCCGACCGAACTGTCCGAAAGCGGCGACGCTTACGTCGGCGAATTGCTCGGCACGCCGCGGCGGCAGGCCGAACGGCTCGGGGCTCTGCTGCCGCGGGATGGCGCGGCATGAGCCTTCTATCCGATCCGCGCTGGGGCGAGGCTTTTGCGCATCTGCCGGACTATCTCGGCAATCATGTCCGCGTCAGCGTCACCGCGCTGGTGCTGGGTCTCGTGATCAGTCTTCCGCTGGCGATCATAGCGCGCAACCGACCGGTGCTGCGCGGCACACTGCTTGGATTTGCCAGCATCGTGCAGACCGTGCCGGGATTGGCGCTGCTGGCGCTGTTCTATCCGCTGCTGCTGGCACTTGCGGCGCTGTCGCTGTCGTGGTTCGGATTTGGCTTTTCCGCCTTCGGCTTTCTGCCCGCTGTATTGGCGCTGGCGCTCTATTCGATGCTGCCGGTGCTGCGCAACACCATCACCGGTCTGTTGGGCGTTGATGCCGCGCTGCTGGAGGCCGCCCAAGGGGTCGGCATGACGCCGCGGCAATCGCTGTTCACGGTCGAATTGCCACTGGCGCTGCCGGTGATGATGGCGGGAATCCGCACTGCGGCGGTCTGGGTGATCGGCACCGCGACGCTGTCGACGCCGATCGGCCAGACCAGCCTCGGCAATTACATCTTTGCAGGCCTGCAGACCCAGAACTGGGTGTTCGTGCTGTTCGGCTGCCTCGCCGCCGCCGTGCTTGCGCTTGCGGTCGATCAATTGCTGGCCCTGATCGAAGCCGGGCTTCGCAACCGCAGCCGCATTCGCGCGACGCTCGGCGGCGTCGGCATTGCGGCGCTGGTCGCCGTCACGCTGATCCCATCGATGGTCCGTTCGTCGTCGAGCTACGTTGTCGGCGCCAAGACTTTTACCGAGCAATATGTGCTGTCGGCATTGATCGCACAGCGGCTGCGAGCGGCCGGACTATCAGCTGCTTCGCGCGAAGGCCTCGGCTCCAACGTGATATTCGACGCGCTGGCGTCCAATGATATCGACATCTATGTCGACTATTCCGGCACGCTGTGGGCCAACCAATTCCATCACAACGACGTCAAGCCGCGCGAACAGCTGCTCGCTGAACTGAAGACAACGCTCGCCAGGCAGAACATCACGCTGCTCGGCGAGCTCGGCTTCGAGAACGCCTATGCGCTGGTGATGCCGCGTCGGCGCGCCGAACAGCTTGGCATCCGCACGATTGCCGATCTGGACTCGCGGGCATCGACGATGTCGATCGCCGCCGACTACGAATTCTTCTCACGCCCCGAGTGGGCCGGGCTGCGGAAGGCTTATGGGCTATCGTTCCGCGCCCAGCGGCAGATGCAGCCGGACTTCATGTATGCCGCGGTCGCTTCCGGCGAAGTCGATGTGATCGCGGGCTACACCAGCGACGGACTGATCGCGAAATACGATCTGGTGGTGCTCGACGATGTCAAGCACGCGATCCCGCCTTACGACGCGATGGTGCTCTTGGCGCCGAAGCGCGCCGGCGATCAGGCGTTACGGTCGGCATTGCAGCCGCTGCTCGGCAAGATCGACATATCTGAGATGCGCGAGGCCAATCTGCGCGCCGCGGGCAACGATGCCTCCTCGTCATCGGATGCGGTGGCACGCTGGCTGTGGGAGAAGATCGGCAGGCGCCAGTAAGACCGGGTGACTTGGATCGGCGCTCCGGCGTCCTAAAGCGATCTGATCCGCTGACATCCTACAAACCCACTACAACCCCTTGATGATCCCGGCGTCGATCAGGAGGCGGTTGAAGCGGCGGGCCTCCGCGCCGTCCTTGCAGGCGTAGAACAGGCCGTTGCAGCGGAGCATGATGTTTTTCTGCTCCTCGAACGACGGATCGAGCGGGATGCCGGCGGCTTCCTGGATCACCAGCGGCAGATACGGTGCGTCGATCGTCTCCATGACCGCGGGGCCTTTGATCGGCTCGAAGTTGATGGCGTCGATCGCGTAGTAGGTCGCGTAATAGCGCGGGTCGTAATTCTCCAGCTTCTTGCCGATACCGGCTTCGTCGAGACCGGGATCGAGAATGTGCGGCGAGAATTCCGGCTGATGGTCGCCGTAACGCACGATCAGAAACGGCTGCGCCGGAAATTTCTTCTTCAATCCCGCGATGAAAGCGCCGTAGTGGTCGGCGCTCATCGCCTGCCGCCGCAGATATTCGTCGACCACCGGCTCGTTGCCCGGCGTGCGCCAGAACGGCATCAGGTCCGGGCGAAACCGCGTCTCCCACGGGAAATGATTGGCAGCGAGATAGACGAAGGTGAACAGCGGCGTATTGGCAGGTTGTTCCGATATCAGCTGCAGCGCCTTGTCGTAGAAGAAGCTGTCGGGCTCGACGTCCTTGGCGCCGAGATCGCGCGCGTCGTAGAAGTGCTGGATCCCGGTCGTGGTCTGGAAGCTGCGCGCGCTCATGAATGCGCCATAGGCCGGATAGAGCGAGAGCGTGCTGTAGCCGCAGCGGCGCAGCGCCAGCGGCAATCCGCGCTCGACGCGTCCTGACGCGATGCGCGTTACGAAATAGGAGAAGCGGCCGAACGAGCGCGAGGAGAGCCCAGCCAGCACGTTGTATTCGGTGAACCAGCTCGGCCCGCCGTTGCTCTCGGCGAGGAATTTTCGCGCTACCCCATCATATGATTTGAAGTAGCTGCCATAACCCGCCGGCAACTTGATGCCGTTGGCCTCACGGATATCGAAACTCGATTCATCGTGGATCATGATGATGTGCGGCCGCCGTCCGGCCGGATGGCAGGAATCCAATAGCGGTATCTTCAGCCGCTCTTTGGTAACCGCATCCGATTCCAGGAATCCGTACTTGACGAAGTCGGATACCGCAGTGACGGCGGAGCGCGCGAATTTCGACAGATAGCTGTCGTCGTAGTAGCCGCGCCAGGCCTCGTCCGGCCAGGCAAGGGAATATCCGACCAGCGCCGCAACGCACGCCAGCTTGCAGGCGAGCGCCGGCAAGCGGCGGATGCGGAACGGATCGAGCCACCACAGCGCGTACATCAGGGGAATGGTGACGAGGCCCGCCGAGAGCACCGACCAGCGTAAATTGGGAAAGATCGTAAAGAGGAAGGCCGCGGTGTCGTGATCGATCACCATCAGGTCGACGAAGTTCGCGGTCATCTGCACGACATCGTGCTTTAACCGCGACAGCAGCACCAGCACCACGACCAGTGTCAGCGACAGCGCGCCTGACAGCGCCGGACGGCACAGCAGCGCGATAAACAGGAAGTTCAGGATGCCCCAACTCAGCAAAAAGCAGGCGCGCGAGCCGAAATCGATTTCGGTCTGCAGCATGACGCCCAACGCTGCCAGATGGGGCGCGGCGACCGCTAATAACCGCCAGACGCCAATGGAGGCGATGCCGCCGGCAATGGCGGTGACGGATGGACCTGGATTTGGCGCGGGCGCCATGGGCTAAAGACGCAACATACCCGGCGCAAGCTTAAGGCCTTTGCTGGAGACGACCAGGAGACGCACGAAGCAGCCGGAGCCTGCGCCGTGTCATAAAAACGTAGTGGAACAGTCACCTGGACGCAACAAAATCGGCGGTCGGACGGCCTGCCCCGCCGAATTGGCGTCCGGCAACCTTACTGCAGCCGGTAACTCCGCTACTAAAGTCGAAATCCGGCGGGTGAGTTAGCGTCCGCGCGCGCTTCCGGTGGTCCCTCCGGAGGGGCCATCGGCCGGCGGCGGGGTCCCTTCCACGGCCGTCGATCCCGGCGTCCCGCTCGGACCGGGATTGCTAGCGACGTGCCGGGTGTTCCATGGTCCCGATGCGATGATGAGAAATACCAGAACGAAAGCGGCGACGATTGCGGCAAGTGTTACGCCGCTCGTCGGGCCTTCCCGCTGGGGATCGTTCATGCAGTTTCTCCGCGTTAGATGGCCAAACCTGTGGCCCCCACCCAAACCTGTGGCCCCACGAGGCAACGTACGTGCTCAAGGTCGGTTCAACCGCTTATCGTCGGTTATCGATTACATGGCGCCAGAGTCTTGACGGCCGCTTCGGCTTCGGCCCGCGTCTTGTAGATCGTATCGCTGGCAACCGTGATGTTCGGGGTATCGGTGCGGGGTGTCTTGTCGACCACCGTGCAGTTCCTGGTCAGCGAATTCAGCACGACATAAAATGCCGGTGTCGTGTTCATGTTCGCGGGCTGCGAGAACCCGGAACAGCCCAAAATCAGCAGGAAGACGACGCAGAGCAGGCTTCGTGTCATCGTCGCAGCCTCTGTGACCAAACCGAATAATCCCGCGATCCGGATTTGGGTTCCGGACAACGCCCAAAGCTGAACCAGATTTGGAACCGGTCGGGCTGAATTGGAACTCGCCGGTGTCCCTGCGGCGACACAGTATCTGCTCTGCCCACCAAATGGTTTCTGCCCACCAAATGGTTTCTACCCACCAAATGGTTGGGCCCCGGTGCATTAGAGCATCGCGGGGCCCTTGGTCTTCGTTTTAGCGAAGAATGCCTGGTACACACCAGTTGTATGTTGAGAACTGCGAAGCGCGTGGCCTTAGCGCTTCAGGTCTCGCCG
>JBJMTR010000319.1:0-23533 GCA_045811565.1 Bradyrhizobium sp. | reverse complement strand
GCGTGATCGACCGTGTCGGCGGCACCAAGCCGGTGCCGGTCGATATCCGCATCATCGCAACATCGAACCGCAACCTCGCAGACGCGGTGCGCGCAGGCACGTTCCGTGAGGATCTGCTGTTCCGCCTTAACGTCGTCAACCTGAAGATCCCGCCGTTGCGCGACCGCCCCGCCGATATTCTCGAACTGGCGCAGCACTTCGCCAAGAAATATGCCGAGGCCAACGGCGTGCCGCTGCGTCCGGTCTCCGCAGAGGCGCGGCGGGTGCTGACCTCCAATCGCTGGCAGGGCAACGTCCGCGAACTGGAAAACACCATCCACCGCTCGGTCCTGATGGCGCAAGGCGACGAGATCGGCGCCGACGCCATCCTGACACCGGATGGCGACCGCCTCGATCTCGCCAAGACCGCGCCCGCGGTGGCACACGCCACCTTCGCCGCCGAGCAGGTCACGCGCGCTCTGGTCGGGCGCACCGTCGCCGACGTCGAGCGCGATCTGATCCTGGAGACGCTGAAACACTGCCTCGGCAATCGCACCCATGCCGCCAATATTCTGGGCATCTCGATCCGCACGCTGCGCAACAAATTGAACGAATATGCCGACGGCGGGTTGCCGATCACGCCGGCTGGTTCCGGCGACTATCCGCGCTTTGCGACGACGGGGTAGTCGACGAATAACTCGGCGCATCCGGCTTGCGGAAGATGTGAATGGGATCGCCGGGCTGCAGATCGCGCCCGGTGAATGCGGCATAGGCGTAGAGCGCGAGGTAGGCGACCGCCAGCGCGCCAACGCCGTAGAAAGCCCAGACTGCGATGCGTTTCATCGCGGGTTCTTAGATCGCCTGCAGAAAAAAGGCCAGCCCGTCGGGGATGGACAAATCCTTGCGGAATCCTGGCAGGATACCCGTCAGAATTTGCGCATCGCCCGCGGCGCAGGCACGCTGACTTCGGCGAGCCTGATCGCGTCTTCGTCGCGGTCAATCGCGACATATTGCCCGTGCCAATAGCCGAGCGCCCCACCACGCGCGGAGATATCTACATTCAGCACCCGCCCGATGACGATCGCATGCGAGTGGCGCTCGATCGTCTCGTCGACTTCGCAATCGATCGCAGACAAGGCGCCAACCAATAGCGGGACGCCGGATGCACGCGTGATCCATTCGGCGCCGGCAAAGCGATCGGCACCCTTCAATCCGCCCTTGCCGGTGAATCGCTCGGCAACGTCGATTTGCTGGGATGTCAGGATGTTCACGCCGAAGAAGCCGTAGCGCTTCAAGAGCGGCCACGACGACGAAGCCCGATTGATGCTGACGATCAATGCCGGCGGATCGGCCGACAGCGATGAAACCGAAGTGACGGTCATCCCCGAAACGTCCCTGCCCCGCCCGGCCGTGATGACGCTGACACCGCCGGCCAAATGACGCATGGCGGCACGAAAATCGTCGGAGGAAACCTCGCGATCGATCGAGATATTGCGCACGACGGGGTTCATGGCGGCCTCACAGGTCGGAAGTATCTTCGGTGTTATCAAGCAGGTTCTTCAGGATCGAGCCTTCCAAGGCCGCCAGTTCGGCCGAGCCGCGCTGCCTTGGACGGGCGATATCGACGGGGAAATCCTGGGCGATCCGGCCATCTTCGATCACCAGCACCCGATCGGCGAGCGCCACGGCCTCGGATACGTCATGCGTCACCAGGATCGCGGTAAAGCCCTGATCGCGCCAGACCCGCTCGAGCAGCCGCTGCATCGAAATCCGCGTCAGCGCGTCAAGCGCGCCGAGCGGCTCGTCGAACGCCAGTACGCGCGGATGGCTGACCAGCGCCCGTGCCAGCGCCACGCGCTGCTTCTGTCCGCCGGAGAGCACCGAAGGCCATTGCGCACGTTTGTCACCGAGGCCGACCTCGACCAGCGCGTTCTCCGCGCGCGCCTGCGCATCCGCCGACCCCCGCTCGCGTCCAAGGCCGACTTCGACATTCGAAAGTACCCGCGCCCACGGCAACAGCCGCGGCTCCTGAAACATCACCCGGATGTCCTGCGCACGCGCCTGTTCGCCAAAGCCGATTGTGCCGGCGCTAGCGGTTTCAAGACCCGCGATCAGACGCAGCAACGTGCTCTTGCCGCAGCCGCTGCGGCCGACGATCGCGACAAACTGGCCGGCGGGAATATGCAGGTCGACCCCGCGCAGTACGGCGTTATCGCCGAACGATTTGCGTAAACTCCGGATGGTTATTGCAAGTCCGCGGGCCGGAGCATTCGACTTGCGCCGCAGCTGCCGCGCCTGCTCGAGGAAATCCGCACGATCCACGGTCTCGGCGTCCAGGCTACGAAAACGAAGGGCCTCTTGCATTTCTTTTCCTCAATTTTTCTGGAAGGCCGGGTGCCAGGACAGCGTCAGCCGCTCGAGCGCACGCGAGGCGCTGTCGGCGAGCTTTCCGAGCAACGCGTAGATCAGGATCGAGAGCACGACGACGTCGATCAGCATGAACTCGCGCGCTTGCATCGCCATGTAGCCGAGGCCGGATGACGCGGCGATGGTTTCCGCGACGATCAGAGTCAGCCACATAATGCCGAGCGCAAAGCGTAAACCGACGAAGATCGACGGCAGCGCGCCGGGAAAGATCACCCGGCGAAACAATTCGCCGTCGGTCATGCCGTAGATGCGGCCCATCTCGATCAACTGCGGATCGACGGTGCGGATGCCGTGCAGCGTGTTCAGATAGATCGGAAAGAACACGCCGAGCGCGACCAGGAACAGCTTTGCGGATTCATCGATTCCGAACCACAGGATGACCAGCGGAATCAACGCCAGGTGGGGAATGTTGCGCACCATCTGCAATGTTGTGTCAGTCAACTTGCCGGAGAGCTGTGACAGGCCGTTGGCAAGTCCAAAGGCGAAGCCGATGCCGCCGCCGATCAAAAATCCAATGCTGGCGCGCCAGAAGCTGACCCAGATGTTGCGAACCAGTTCGCCCGACAGCAGCAGTTTCCATCCCGCCAGCGCCACATCGCTCGGCGCCGGCAGTACCCGCGCCGGCACAAAGCCGGTCACGCAGGCGAGCTGCCAGGTCAGGACGATCGCCAGCGGCACGATCCAGGGGATCAGGCCATCGGCGCGCGGCAATTTTGGCGCGCGAACGCGCGGAAGACTGTCGATGAGGCTCATGACTGCGATGCCTGTTTCTGCGGCCGGTATTCGTTGCCGATGGTTTCGCCAAACGGTCCGGTATTGACGCGGATCTGCGTCACATTGCTGGACTGCGCCAGCGACAACAGCGGGAATACAAGTTCGGCGAAGCGATAGGCTTCCTCGAGATGCGGGTAGCCTGACATGATGAATGTATCGATGCCGACCTCCTGATACTCCCTGATCCGCGCCGCGACGGTCTCGGGGTCGCCGACCAGCGCGGTGCCCGCGCCGCCGCGCACCAGGCCGACACCAGCCCAGAGATTAGGACTGATCTCGAGCTTATCGCGACGACCCCCATGCAACTGCACCATGCGCTGCTGGCCGACGGAATCCATACGGGAGAAAATCTTCTGCGCCGAAGCCACCGTCTCGTCGGTGACGTGCTGGATCAACTCATCCGCGGCCTTCCAGGCCTCCGCGTTGGTTTCGCGAACGATCACATGCAGTCGAATGCCGAAAGAGAGTTTTCGCCCGCGCTTTGCAGCGATCGCCTTTACCCGTTCGACCTTTTCGGCCACCTGCGCCGGCGGCTCACCCCAGGTCAGGTATTTGTCGACCGCGTCGACAGCGACGTCGATACCGGCATCCGACGATCCGCCGAAATAGAGCGGCGGCCGCGGCGACTGCACCGGCGCAAACAACAGGCGCCCATCCTCGATGCGGATGTGATTGCCCTCGAGGTTGACGGTCTTGCCCGCAAGCAGGTCGCTGTAGACGTTGAGGAACTCTCGCGTCACCGCGTAGCGCTCGTCATGATTCAGGAAGATGCCGTCGCCCTTGTTCTCGACGGGATCGCCGCCGGTGACGACGTTGATCAGCAGCCGTCCGTTCGACAGCCGGTCCAGCGTGGCCGTCATCCGCGCAGCAACGCTCGGCGATTGCAGCCCGGGCCGCACCGCCACCAGATAACGCAGGCGTTCGGTCCAGGGCGCCACGGCTGACGCGACGACCCAGGAGTCCTCGCAGCTTCGCCCGGTCGGCAGCAGCACACCATAATAGCCGAGTTGATCGGCGGCCTGCGCGATCTGGCGCAGGTAATTGAAGTTCACCTCGCGCCCGCCGGTCGTGGTGCCCAGATAGCGGCTGTCGCCATGGGTCGGCAGGAACCAGAGGATGTTGGCGTTGCTTGGCTTGCTCATGATCCCGGCCTCCGTACGACGTCAGAAATCCTGATTGTCTTCGGCAACAGCCCGAGGGCGAAGAACGCATCGGCCACCTGCTGCTGGTCGGCGACGACGCTGTCAGTGATCGGCTTGATGCCGTAGGACTGCCGCTTCAGCGCAACCTCGACCACCGGCACCGATAGACCGATCGACGGCGCAAGCTGTTCGGCCACCGCGTGAATATCGCCTCTGGCCCAGTCATCGACCTCGCTCAACTGCGCGAGCACGAGATCGACGACGTTCGGATCGCTCTCGAGGAACTTCTTCGAGGTGAAGTAGAACTGATAATTCGAGACGATGCCGGTACCGTCGGCGAGCGTGCGCGCGCCGGTGGCGGCTTCCGCCGCGGCCTGGAACGGATCCCAGATCACCCACGCATCGACGGCGCCGCGCTCGAATGCCGCGCGGGCATCGGCAGGCGCCAGAAATGTGGGTTCAATTTCTGAATATTTGATGCCGGCTTTCTCCAGCGCCTTCACCAGTAGATAGTGAACGTTGGAGCCCTTGTTCAGCGCGACTTTCTTGCCCTTCAAATCCGCAACCGAAGTGATCTTGCTGTCTTTCGGGACCAGGATGGCCTCGCCCTTCGGCGCCGGCGGCTCATAGGCGACATATTGTATCGGAGCTCCGGCGGCCTGCGCGAAGATCGGTGGCGCCTCGCCGGTGTTGCCGAAATCGATCGCGCCGACATTGAGCGCTTCGAGCAGCGGCGGCCCGGACGGAAACTCCGTCCACACCACCTTGTAGCCGACCGCCTTCAATTTCTCTTCCAGCGTGCCCTTGCTCTTGAGCAGGACAAGCTTGCCGTATTTCTGGAAGCCGATCCGGACCACCTTGTCCTGTCCGTAGGAAGCGCTGACCGCTGCCGCGACGATACTGACCGAAAGCAGCACGCTCGTGGTCCAGCGTCGAATGAAACGCCTCATGTTATGTCCTCTATCGTTGAGTTGAAATCGTGCGAGGGTCAGGTCTGGGTGTTGCGCCAGACGATGTCGCGGATCGCGATCTGCTTCGGGATCAGCCCGAGCTTGAAGAAGCGATCGGCCACGCCTTGCTGGGTCGCGATGATGTCTTCGGTGATCGGGCCAACCGTAAACGCCGAGCGCTTGGCGGCGATCGTCTGGATATCGAGGGGAATGCCGGTGACGGCGCTGAGAGACTTGGCTACCTCGTCGCGATGCGCTTCTGCCCATCTCGCCGTCGATGTCGTCATGTCGATGATCTGCTGCAGGAGGGGCCCGTGATTCCTGGCAAAGTCGAGGTTAGCGATATAGAAGGAGTTGGACTTCGTGATCTCAGACGCGTTGACGAGGATGCGGCCGTTCTGCCTGGTCTCGCCGATCGCGAAATACGGATCCCAAATAGACCAAGCCTCGATGCTGCCATTGGCGAAGGCAGGTCCCGCATCCGGGGGCGTCAGATAAACCGGCGTGATGTCGGCATAGGTGAGGCCGGCTTTCTCCAGCGTCTGCACGATGATGTTGTGGGCACTCGATCCCTTGGTGAAACCGACGCGCTTGCCCTTCAGATCGGCGATCGAGCGGATCGCCGAATGCTGCGGCACCAGGATGCCCTGGCCGTTGGTAATGGGCTGGCCGGCGGCATAAACGATCGCCGCGCCGGCTGCCTGGGCAAAAACCGGCGGTGAATCGCCGACCGCGCCGTAATCGATGCTGCCGATATTCATCGCTTCCATCATCGGCGGGCCCGACGAGAACTCGACCCACTTCACCTCGATGCCAGCGGGCTTGAAATGATTTTCCAGCGCAGCCTGCTGCCGCGCGATCACAAGCACGCCGTTCTTCTGGTAGCCGATACGAATTTCCTTCACGCTCGCCTCGGCTCGTGCGCGCGATGACAACGCAGCGACGGCGGCGGAGCCGAGCGACATTTGGAGAAATTCCCGACGTTTCATTGCAAACAATCTCCTGACCGTGATGCGCGCGGCGGCGCGCGATCATGCGATGTCAGGATGATGGGACCGCCAAATGAAGCTGTCGAGCGCCTGAGAAAAATAGCGATGCCCGCACTATCGTGCGGGCACTGGACGCTTGGTTTGTTTTAGTGATCGGAGTTGCTGCAGCGAAATTCTTTCACCACGGAAATGTGAGATTCCGCCTGCTCATAAAGCGGTCACCCGGCTGCGACCTTCTGCGCCGGCGGCACCACATTCACCGCCAGTTTGCCGTAGCGATCCTTGAATGCCTCGGTATCGACCTCTTCAAGCTTGATGGCGCCGCTCATCACGCAGGCTTTCCACTCATCGTGTTCGGGATCATTCTGGAATTCCGGCATCACTTCCCTGGCGAACAATTCAAGCGAGTCGCAAATGTGTTCGTGGCTGTTCTTGCCGGCCTGGTTGAGCAGGATCACCTGGTCGATATGCGAGGAGCGGAAGCGCCGCAATTTCTTGCGGATAGTTTCCGGCGATCCGATCAGGCCGCCGCGCAGGGCCGCTTCCTGCGCTTCCGGATTCTCCCGCTTCCACTTGTTGTACTCATCCCACATGTTAACGGTGCCGGGCGCCGGACGCTGGCGGTTCTGCGAGGCGCCGTAGTAGCGCAGCGCGAACTGGAAGAAGGTGGCGCCATCGGCGCGCGCCCGCGCTTCCTCATCGGTCTTGGCACACATGAAGAACGACACCAGCGCCATGTTTGGATTGATCTCGTAGTCGGCGAGCTTCCTCAGGCGCTTCGTGATGGCGTTGTAATAGGCGTGCACCCAGGCGTGGGCCGCTTCCGCGCTGACGAACTGGAAGCCGAGCGCGCCAAAACCGTTTTCGCCCGCGCGCTCGATGGTGGGAAGCTGCGAGCATGCCATCCACAACGGCGGATGCGGCTTTTGCACCGGCTTCGGCACCACGTTGCGCAGCGGGATATCGAAATATTTGCCGTGATGCTCGGTGCCGACCTGGGTAAACATCGGAAAGATGGCGCGGACGGCTTCCTCGAACACCTCGCGCTTGGTTTCCATGTCGCGGCCGAACGGCGTCAGCTCGGTGATCGATGCGCTCTCGCCCATCCCGAATTCGCAACGGCCGTTGCTGAGCAGATCGAGCACCGCAACGCGCTCGGCGACGCGAGCGGGATGGTTCGTGGTTAGCTGAAAGATGCCATGGCCGAGCCGGATGTTTTTGGTGCGCTGGCTTGCGGCGGCCAGGAAGGATTCCGGCGCGGGCGAATGCGAATACTCTTCCAGGAAATGATGTTCGACGACCCAGGCGTAGTCATAGCCAAGCCGATCGGCAGTCTCGAGCTGCGTCAGCGCGTTTTGATAGAGCCTTAGCTCATCGCCTTCTTGCCACGGGCGCGGCAGTTGCAGCTCGTAAAAGATGCCGAATTTCATGGCGTCGCTCCCTTGTCATTGTTGTTTTCAGAGAGTGTATTCCCGGCCGGCGCCAAGTCTAGCGTCGGTTACGCATACCAATTCCGCGTCGCGGAAGTCGGCTTGATCAAAACGCGCGAATGGTTAGCTTGTGGCGTGTGAGTCGCGGTCGCGCTTTGCTGCCCGCCTTTCTTTCCACCGAGATCCCATGACCACCTTTACGCCGCACCAGGATTCCGCGCTGAAAGCCGTTGCCGACTGGCTCAAGGCAAAGCCCGGCAGGGACGGCACGCCGCCGATCTTTCGCCTGTTCGGCTATGCCGGCACCGGCAAGACCACGCTGGCACGGCACATCGCCGAGGGCGTCGACGGGGAGGTGAAATTCGCGGCTTTCACCGGCAAGGCCGCACTCGTGATGCGCAACAAGGGTTGTGACAACGCATCGACGATTCACTCGCTGATCTATCGCGCGCGCGAGTCCGGCGTCGAGCAGCCGAGTTTCGAGCTGTGGGATGATGCGCCCGCGTCCAAGGCCAAACTGATCGTAATCGATGAATGCTCGATGGTGGATGCCGAGCTCGGTCGCGACCTGATGTCGTTCGACTGCCCGCTGCTGGTGCTCGGCGATCCCGCGCAACTGCCGCCGATCCAGGGCGGCGGTTTCTTCACCGATTGCGAGCCGGACGCGATGCTCACCGAAGTGCATCGCCAGGCGCAGGACGATCCGATCGTGCGGATGTCGATGGATATCCGCGAAGGCCGCGAACTCGAAATCGGCCGCCATGGCGAAAGCGAAGTGGTGTCGCGCAACGAGCTTGATCCTGACAGGGTGATGCAAGCCGATCAGGTGCTGGTCGGACGCAACAACACCCGCCGCGCCTACAACATGCGGATGCGGCAGCGGCAGAACATCGAGGAACCCTTGCCGGTTGCCGGCGACAAGCTGGTCTGCCTGCGCAACAACCGCAAGAAAGGCCTGTTCAATGGCGGGCTGTGGCGGGTGAAATCGCGCGCGCAATCGAAATCGAAAATCATCACCATGCGTCTGACGCCGGACGAGGACCTTGGGCACAAGGTGACAAAGGTTTCGGTGCGTGGCGACTGTTTCGGCGGTGCGATCGAGACCATCCCGTGGGAACAGCGCAAGCCCTACGACGAATTCGACTACGGCTACGTGCTCACGGTGCACAAGTCGCAGGGCTCGCAATGGGACGACGTCGTGCTGTTCGACGAAAGCTTCGCGTTCCAGGACAGCCGCGCAAGATGGCTCTACACCGGCATCACGCGCGCCGCGAAGCGGCTGAGCGTGGTGGTCTGAGCCGCTATTCACGGAACCGTGTTCCCCCGGCGGTAACAATGCCTGCACCGGCCCGTAATTATGGGCATCGGAGCATGCCGCGGCGATTGCGAAACGCGGCTCTCGTTCTAAACTATCTTCCAACAGATCACATGAGGAAACCATGTCCCGTCGCCAATTCAGCCGCCTTTCGCTTTGCGCTGCCGCGATTGGCGCGCTGGCGATTGCCGCCTTCGCCGTCGCACCTTCGCGAGCCGCGGAAGACGCCGTGATCATTCCCGCCCCTGCCACCGACGTGCAGGCGGCCGGCGGCATCCAGACCGCCGTGCTTGCGGGCGGTTGCTTCTGGGGCGTGCAGGGCGTGTTCCAGCACACCGCCGGCGTGGTCAATGCCCTGTCCGGTTACGCCGGCGGCAGCAAGGCGAGTGCCGACTACAACATGGTCTCGACCGGCGCCACGGGACACGCGGAATCGGTCGAGATCAAATACGACCCGAAGAAGATCTCTTACGGCAAGATCCTGCAGATCTTCTTCTCGGTCGCGCACGACCCCACGCAACTGAACCGCCAGGGTCCGGACTCCGGCACGCAATATCGCTCGGCGATCTTCTTTACCTCTGACGAGCAGAAGAAGATCGCGGAGGCCTATATCGCCCAGCTCAACGCCGCAAAGGTCTACAAGAAGCCGATCGTCACCAAGGTGGGCCCGCTGGAGGCGTTTCACCCGGCGGAAGCCTATCATCAGGATTATCTGACGCTGCACCCGAACCAGCCGTATATTGCCTATAACGACATCCCGAAGGTCGAGAACCTGAAGAAGATCTTTGCGGAGAACTACGTCGAGAAGCCGACGCTGGTGAGCAACGCCAAGGTCACCAACTGATCACCAACTGAGCGGCTCTGTAAGGAGGTTAGATGTCCGACACCAAAACGACCGGCAAAATCCAGAAGAGCGAAGCCGAGTGGCGCAAGGAATTGACCCCGATGCAGTACGCGGTGCTACGCGAGAAGGCGACCGAGCGTCCGTTCTCCGGCGAATACGAGCATGAGCACCGCAAGGGCACCTATATCTGTGCGGGCTGCGGCCAGACGCTGTTCGAATCCGACGCCAAGTTCGATTCCGGCTGCGGGTGGCCGAGCTTTACCCAGCCGGCGGCCGAGAGCCATGTCGAGGAGGAGCGCGACTTCGGCCACGGCATGATCCGCACCGAGGTCCTGTGCTCGAAATGCAGCGGCCACCTCGGCCACGTCTTCAATGACGGCCCCGGACCGACCGGCCTGCGGTACTGTATCAACTCGGCGGCGCTGAAGCTGCAGCCGAAATAACGCCCCCGTACGTCGAACTCGTTTCCGTTCCCGAGCGACCAAGAGCTGGTCATCCTGCTCGGCGGCTGGAGCGGCCGGTTCGGCAGCTATGGCTGTGGTTTGGGGCATCCGGCATAGGTCTTGGCGGGGTGATTTTCATCGAATTGATCATCCTGCTCCTGCCCGACAAGTTGTGCTTCGAGCAACCGTTTGAAGTTAAATAGCTTTTTTTCACGATCCCGGCCGCCATGCACGGATTCATCATGTGATCTGCCGGAGGCCCGTCAGGGGTCGCATTTTTGTCAAACAGGCCTATATTAAGCATTGAAATGACGTGCGCGGCGCGCCGCCCGCTTGTGGCCCGCCGTCCCATTCCTATTCGCTTGCACCAGCACAAGAAGATAAGAGGTCGTCGACCATGCGTCCCATGCGTCCGTTCAACTTTAACACCGCCGCCGAACTGTTTCCCGCCGCCATCCGCAAGAAGAAGCGGGCCGGGTTTGCCTATCGGCGTTTTGGCACCGCGGCGGAAGCCGTGCGCTTCGCGATGGAAGAGCTGCCGGCGGATTCGCTGAACGGCGCCTATCTGCAGGTCGAGGAGGCCCGCTTCGACCAGAGCGGCATCCGCTCGCTCTATGAGAGCGAGGCCTTTCCGCTGCCGCGCCGCCCCCGTCCCGTCGTCACCAGCAATGCCGACGCCGACGCGGCGTAAATTTCCGCAACACGCGACGATGCCCTCGGACCATGTCCGGGGGCATTTTCTTTTTTGGTGGTGCACTGATCTTTTTTTGCGCGTGAATCTTTCGAGAAACCGGTACCCACTTTTTCGGATCACGCGCTAGCGCGGCTGCTTGTCCACCCACCGCTTGAGCAGCCGCACGTTCCGGACGTTGGCGCGGAACATGACGTCAAAAGCGTCGCCGGCGAGCGGCACCATTCCGACCACACCATCCACCGCGACATTGGCGAGCATCCGCGCCGTGATGTGCCAGGGCGCGCCGAGCGCGCGCGCCTCGCGCACCAGCCACAGCGAGATCGCGGTGGTGATGATATCGCCGACAACAGGGATCAAGCCGATCAGACCATCGATGCCGTAGCGGATGTTGGTGCCGGGCAGGATGAAGGCGACGTCGAGCAGCTTTGCGATCGCCTCGAGTCGCGCCAGCCGCTGCTCGCGGGTAAGATTGCCGAACGGATTGGCACTCGCGCTGCCGAAATCGATCCGGAAACCCTCGAACTGCGGATGCAGCGTTGTTTCCGGTACTTCGTGCCCCTCCTGATCGATGGTTTTAATGCGCGGCCGCGCCTCGCGGGAGGGGCGTTCCGAGCGCGATCTGTTGGGCGAATAGATATCGTCGTTGGACATGACCATCACATGGTAACGCACATCAGAGGCGCAAGTTGCGTCACATTACCACTGTGTCATCTCGCTAGGGCGCCACTCCTCGTTCGCGCGATGTGTGTTCGCATTCTCGCGGCGCGACGCGCCCGACTGAGCACGTTCGAATAGCGGCGGTGCCGACGCTCTGCGTTTGTGAAGGGATGACAAGCTCACCGTAATCACACGGATTGGCCAAGCCGCAAAACACGACCTATAAGATCCTCGCTAATAGCGGGGCGAGCGTTCGGGCATCACACCGGATGCACGGGGGCTGAAGCAGCAACGAGGCCCGGACTCCTAGGCACTCCGGGCCTCGTTTTTGCCTGCGTGTAGTTCCGTGCCGAGCTCATGAAACGGTGTCACCGCTTCCATCTCAAGCCCACCAGCTCGGCTCCTTCGATGATAGCCTCGGCGTTTGGAACGGGATAGGCTGCTCGATAACGCCAACAGGGAGGTGACCTTGAAGTGCTATGAGCTACAGGGCCCCAGCGGAATTGACGGACTTGCGCTGGTAGATAAGCCCGTGCCGAGGCCCGGTGCAGGCGAAGTGCTCGTCCGACTTAAGGCGGTCACTCTGAATTATCGTGATCTGCTCACCGTAAGAGGCGGGTATGGCTCACGCCAAAAGTTTCCGCTGATTCCAGTTTCAGACGGCGCGGGCGTGGTCGAATCAACTGGACCAGATGTGGAGGCTTTTGCGCCCGGCGATCGTGTCATCGGCAGTTTCTTCGAAGGTTGGATCAGCGGTGAACCGAGCGAAGCAAAGATGCGCTCTGCACTCGGTGGCGGAGTGGACGGCGTCTTGACTGAGTATCGGGTGTTTCCCGCACGCTCGCTCGTAACAACGCCCGAGCACCTCAGCGACGTTGAGGCTGCCGCGCTTCCTTGCGCCGGCCTCACCGCCTGGAGCGCGGTAGTTAAACTCGGCGGTGTGAAACCAGGACAGACAGTCCTGACCCAGGGAACCGGCGGCGTCTCGATTTTTGCGCTCCAATTCGCGAAGATGTGCGGCGCGCGAGTAATCGCGACCTCCTCCAGCGATGAAAAGATCGAGCGTCTCAAGATGCTTGGTGCTGATCTCACGCTGAATTACAAAAATGCGCCCGACTGGGGAAAGAGAGCGCGGGATATCACCGGGGCGGGCGTTGATCTCGTCGTGGAAGTCGGCGGGGTCGGGACCCTGAACGAATCGATCCGGGCGACCAGGATCGGCGGCACGATCGCGTTTATCGGCGTGCTCGCCGGACCTCCACCGCCTGAACTGCGCATTTCGCTTATGGTTATGCAGCAGCAACGGTTGCAAGGCGTCACGGTGGGATCGGTCGAGGATCTCCAGGCGTTGGTTGGCGCGATCACGGTCAACCGCATGAAGCCCGTCATCGACCGAACGTTTTCGTTCGAGCAGGCGAAGCAGGCGTTCTCCTACATGGCGAGCGGGACGCATTTCGGGAAAGTGGCCATTGCAATCGGCTGAAGTCGACAACCCAGTACGGTCGTCTGCGTCAGAGACCGAACGGACTCAAAACTGAGCTCTTCAGTTTCTGACCCGTAGCCCAACTCATTGGGCGTGCGTAGGTCCGCTTTGCGCCCTATCCGGGCATTTCGCGGTTATGGCCTCGCTCGGCACGACACGTTTGCCTATACGGGCGCAGTCCTAGGCAAGCCGGCGGAGCGAAACTTTTGCTCCTCATGCGCCGACCACCACTGGACTACGGCTCGAGCGACTTGGTCCCACAGCGGCGTCGGAAGGTCGGGCACCGCGATCCTGACCACGTAGCGATTGTGTGTAGTGTCGCGGAACCACTCCGCTGTGCCGAAATCGAAACCGAAGCTCCCCGCATGACGCAGCGGCAATCCTGACTTTCTCAGGTCGCCGCACAAATCCGCTGCCATCTGCTTCGTCTGCTTCTCATCCAGCATTCGCTTCGGCGCGAGCGTGACATAGAGTCCGTGGGCGAAATGCAGCTCCGCCGACGAGCCGGCGAGCGCGGACGCAAAATAGCGCGCCGTCCGTCTGCTGTTGCGCAATATGGCCGCGATGCGCTTGTCGGTCAGCGCCCGATAGGCTTTCGTTCCGACGTAGGGCGGGAAATGTGCCGGCAGAGCCGCGCCGCCGAACAGTCGCACGGCGTTGCGCGTTTCCCTGGCGAGGTCCTTCAGTCGTTCCTGTTTCGCCGTGGCGACGCGCTTTTCGCAGGCGACGAAAACCGCGGAGCCGAGCCGGCCGTACTCCACCCCGAGAGAATCCAGCTTGGTATGGCTGCGCACGAGCGCGATAGGAATCTCCCAACGCCGCGCCCAGCTCAGAACCCGGCGGATTCGCCCCGAGCCAGTCGAGAAGCAGGTCGTATCAAAAATCACGAGATCGAGGTGCGGCCTTGCGCAATGGAGGGTCGCCTCGAATGCGGCGGCGGGCGTGCACGAATCGAGCAGAAGAATCCGCAGTCGGCCGGCAGGAGAGGCGAGCTCACCGGGTGAGCTTTTCAGCGGGATTAGACGCAAATGCCGGACATGGCTTTCGATCAGCTCCAGGGTTTCACCATAGGAACCAGGCAATACCAGGATGTTCGCCTCAGACATCAACCGTGCGAAGGCCAGCAGCAGAGCCGACATCGCCGCCATCCCGGAGGACGTATAGATGGTCTCGTTCACCGGCGCCGAATTGTCGAATTGGTAAAAAGATGGGCCGCGCACTTCGAGGTCGGCGCGCTGATAGTCGTAGCTGAACTCGAACGGCCCCGCGCGCAGCCGACCCGGATGTGCCCAGGCCGTCTCCGTGAGCGCCCAATCGTGCAGCGCATGCTCGGCCTTCAGAGCTGCGGCAACGTGGAATTTCTGCTCAATCACCTCGACCACCGAGACTGGATGCCGCAGCGCCAAAGGCGCGCCGAGGAAACCGTTCAGCAACGTGAGCTCCTCGTGTTTCCTGTCGAGATATGCCTCGAGTGTTTCCATGGCCGGCCTTCGATCGACCCCGCGTCGGGATAACGTCTCGGGAGGGGATTGGGTCCGCAGCCGACAAATGCAAACGCCTTGGAACATGGGAGATGCATCTGTGTTCGGCTCTTAGCTTCTGTCGTCTTGTCGATAGGTGCCGCTTTGTCCGCCCGCCAAGTGAGGCCGTCGATGCCAGTCTCCAGCCGGGATGAGCGCCGAGAGATCAGCACGACGCGAGATACGATTGCTCCATCCATGCACTCGCGCCATCTCCTGGTTCTTTCGAAGCAAACACGAGGGCACTAAGCGCCTGGTGTCGTAGACGCGCTCGAAAAGATTGGGTATATCGCCAATATATTGGCAAGCTCGACCAACGGGCGCTGACGATGGCCGGCAGGACCGGAGATCTGGGGAGGACAAAATGAATTGCTTATCGCAAATTGCGCGATCGTTCGGGCTGTTGGCCGCATGCTCGGGCGCTATTGTGGCGCTGACCGGCCCGGCGCCCGCGGAGGAAACCTTCAAGCTCGGGATAGTCACCTTCCTGTCCGGTCCCGCGGCCGAGAGCTTCGGCGTACCTGCGCGCAACGGTGGCCAATTCGCCATCGACCAGCTGAACGCCGCCGCGGTGCCATCGCCCTATCAAAAGGTCGGCTTCGGCGGCATGAAGATCGAGCCGGTGATCATCGACGAGAACGGCGGCGCGACCAAGCAGGTCCAAGAACTGCGCAATCTCTACCAGCGTGACAATGTCGACGCGGTCATCGGATACATCAGTTCCGGCGATTGCCTTGCGGTGGCTCCCATCGCAGAAGAGCTGAAGAAGCTTCTTTTGATATTCGATTGCGGTACACCGCGTATCTTCGAGGAAGCCAAATACAATTACGTGTTCCGCACCGCGGCCCACGCAACGATGGATAATGTTGCGCTCATTCGCTACATGAAGGCGCGCAACATCAAGATGGAGACATTCTCGGCGATCAACCAGGACTACGCTTGGGGTCAGGACAGCCGGGCGGACTTCATCGGCGCGGCCGCGCAGCTTTATCCGAACGCCAAGCTTGCCGCCGATCTGCTGCCGAAGTTCGGGGCCGGCCAGTACGGAACCGAGATCTCGGCCCTCGTCGGCGCCGGCTCGGACGTCGTCTATTCCAGCCTTTGGGGCGGCGATCTTCAGGCCTTTATCCTGCAATCGGTGCCCCGCGGACTGTCCAAGCGCAGTCAGCTGGTGCTCAGCGCCGCCGACCACGTGCTGCCGCCGCTCGGGGACAAGATGCCGGACGGTGTCATCATCGGCGCGCGCGGCGCCTATGGCCTGATGTCGCGGAAGTCGCCGCTCAATGACTGGTTCTTCCCGGGCTACGAGAAGGCGACCGGCGTCTACCCGGTGCAGGCGGCCTATCGCATCACCCAGTCCATCCTCGGGTTGAAGAAGGCGATCGAACTGGCGATGGCCAAGAACGGCGGCAAGAAACCGTCGACCGAGGAAATCGCCGCGGCTATGACCGGATCGGAGTGGCAGAGTCCGGGCGGCCTGATCCAGATGAAGAATGGCGACGGCCATCAGGCGATCCAGCCAATCGCTATTAGCCGCACCAAGTACAATGCCGAGAAGAAGCGCGTCGATCTAGTGGACATCGAGTATTTCGCCGCAGACTGCGTCAACCCGCCCCCTGGCGTGAAGGCCATCGACTGGCTCAAGGGCGGGATGACCGGCGCGAAGTGCCAATAGGCCCATCGAGGTCCCAAAGGTGTCATGGCTCGACGGCGGCGCGAGAGGCGCTGCCGTCTTGCCTACTGATACCTCCACGAACGACCGGTTCGGATTGATCGATGAACTTCGCCCTGACGATCCTTCTTGACGGCCTGATCCAGGCCTCGTGGCTTTTCATCGTCGCGCTGGGGCTGACGCTGGTGTTCGGGGTGCTCAAGATCCTCAACATCGCACACGGCAGTTTTTACGCGCTCGGCGCCTATCTGGCGGCGACGGCGGTCACTATGGTAGCGGCACGCGGCCTACCCCCGGCGGTCGGCTTTGTCGTGATGCTTGTAGCGGTCGCGGCGATTGCCTCCGCCGTTGGCCTGCTGCTTGAGCGCGGTCTGCTGAAAATGTTCTACGGCCGCGACGAGGTAGTGCTGCTGTTGGTGACCTATTCGGTGTTCTTGCTGCTCGAGGACATCACGAAGCTGATCTGGGGCGTAAACCCGATCTATGCCACGCAGCCCTATGAACTGTTCGGCAATGTCGAATTCGCGGGTCTCTATTATGTTGGCTACGATTTGGTGCTGATCCCGATCTCCATCACCGCCGGTCTCGCGGTCTGGTTCGGCCTCAACCGCACGGTGACCGGAAAGATCGTATCGGCGGTGATCCACAACGAGGAAATCAGCTCCAGCATGGGCGTCAATGTTAGCCGGGTCTACGCGCTGGCATTCGCGTTTGGCGTGCTGCTCGCCGCCCTGGCAGGCGCGCTCACCGCGCCGAAGATTTCGGTGCAGCCCGGACTAAGTTCCGAGGTGATTATCCTGAGCTTCGCGATTGTAGTGATCGGCGGGCTCGGCAGCGTCGAAGGTGCGGCGGTCGGCGCCGTGCTGGTTGGCCTGGCGCGGGCGGCCTCGGTTCATCTGCTGCCGCAGGCCGAACTGTTCATGATCTACCTCATCATGGCCGCTGTGCTGATGTTCAGGCCCGAAGGCCTGTTTCGCCGCGATGTCGCGAGGCGGATCTGATGCGTGGTGCTCACCCCGCCGTGGTGGCCGGACTGGTCGCAGCCATAGTGCTGTTCGGCCGCGTGATTCCGGCATGGACCCTGTCGCTCGCGACCGTCGCGGCGTCCAATGCCCTGATCGCGCTCGGCATCGTGGTGCTGGGGCGAACAGGCAACATTTCTTTCGGCCAGGGGCTGTTCTTCGCCGCCGGAGGTTACGGCGTCGCGCTCATCGCCAATGCTTTTGACGTCACCGACGCCGCGGCACAGGTCCTGATCGGCGCGGTATGCGGCGGCCTTCTCGGCCTCGTGATCGGTCCACTGATCGCCCGCTACACTGGCATCTTCTTCGGCATGCTGACCTTGGCGCTGTCAATGGTGCTCTACGGCGCTCTGGTTAAGAGCACCATTCTCGGCGGCTCCGACGGCTTCAATGTCGGTCGCCCGAGCCTGTTCGGCGCGGTGTTCAATGATCCGCGCGAAGCGGATTTCATGCTCTACGCCGTCTCAGTGGTCACTACCGGAGTTGCCGGCATTTTCGCGACCATTCTGTTTCGCTCGCAGCTCGGGCTCGTGAGCCTGGCGGTTCGCGACAACAACCTCCGCGTTGAATATCTTGGCACTTCGGCCAGCCGTATCATCACTATTAATTTCATCATCGCGGCGATCTTTGCCGGCGCTAGTGGGGCCTTGAGCCTAATGGCGCAGCGCCATATCGATCCGCAGTTCGCCTACTGGACTACATCCGGCGAGTTCGTCTTCGTTGCCATCCTTGCCGGGAACCAGAGCGTCGCTGCGGTGTTCGTCGCTTCGCTGGCGCTGGAACTAGTACGGTCGTTCTCCAGCCTTTACCTGCCCAACACTTGGCAACTGGTTCTCGGCATGTTCCTGCTGGCTGTGATCCTGTTCCTGCCGCGCGGGATCGGCTCGCTCTGGAGCGGCGCCCGGCGCCGCAAAGCCGCGTCCGCGCTTGCCGCCACACCGATCGAAAGAGGATCGGCGACATGAGGCCGGTTCTATCCGTCAAAGGTCTCACCAAGCGCTTCGGTGCAGTGGTTGCCGCCGATAACATCTGCATCGATATTCCGGCGGGGCAGAAGATCAGCCTGATTGGTGCCAACGGCGCCGGTAAGACCACCTTCGTCAATATGGTGACGGGATACGTAAAGCCGGACGGCGGCCGGATTGAACTCGACGGCGCACCGATCGTAATGCGCTCGCCGCGCAACGTGGCGAAGCTAGGTATCTCGCGATCGTTTCAGATTCCGCAACTGTTCATCGAACTAACTGCCGTCGAAAACCTGATGGTGGCGGTCTCCGGCGCCAGCGCAGCCCAATTGTCCGCGGTGTCTCCGGCCGGGGCCAACGGCCGCCGCGAGGACGCGATGGCGCTGCTCGACCGGTTCGGCCTTGCTGATGCCGCCGACCGGCGGGTTTCAGAACTCGCCGGCGGTGTCCGCAAGCTAGTCGATGTCGCGATGGCGCTAGCGCGGCGGCCGAAACTGCTGCTACTGGACGAGCCGACGTCCGGCGTCTCCGCCGAAGAGAAATTCATCACCATGGATCGCGTGATCCATGCGGTCGCGGGTCTGCCAACCACCATCGTCTTCGTCGAGCACGACATGGATATCGTCAACAAATATGCCGACCGGGTCGTCGCCTTCTACAATGGCCGCATCCTGGCGGATGGCGCCCCGGCTGCCGTTCTGCAGGAGCCGGACGTTCGCCGTTACGTCACTGGAAGCACGCGATGACGGCCTCTCGGCTGCTGATCGACATCGACAACCTTGCCGTCGAGATCCAATCGATGCCGGCATTGCGCGGGTTCACGATGCACGTACCTGAGGGAAAGATGGTCAGCCTGGTCGGACGCAACGGCGCCGGCAAGACCACCCTTATGCGGGCGATCATGGGCCATCTCGCGCCCCAACGCGGCACAATCCAGTTCGACGGCGCTGACCTGACAGCGCTGCCGCGCCATGCACGGGCTCCCCTTGGCATCGGCTACATGCCGGAAGATCGTGGCTTGGTGCCGCAACTCACCGTCGAAGAGAACATCCTGCTGCCGCTATGGGTCTCGAAGACCATCCATCGCACGCAGCGGCTCGACCTCGTCTACGAAGTGATCGGAGAACTGGCTGAGATGCGGGGCCGCAAGGCGCTGCTGCTCAGCGGCGGTCAGCAGAAGCTGGTTGCGCTCGGCCGCGCGCTCGGCATCGGCACCAGATGCCTGCTGCTCGACGAACCGTTCGAAGGCATAGCGCCGGCACTGTCGGAGCGGATCTCCGAAGTTCTCGCCGCCCTGAAGGCCAAGGGCCTCACCGTTCTAATGTCGCAGTCCGATCTAAACCACTCGCGCACGCTGTTCGACGTCGAATTCGTAATCGAACGCGGCGCCAATCTGGCGGCTTGATCTCGACGCATCGGCGCGGTTGCCCGAAACGGCAGCGCGACGCGGCCAGGCTGCTGCCGGAATGACCGCGTCGGCATTATCGATCAGGTCTCGCCACCGGCGAAGATATCCTTCTTGATGACCGCGTGGACACCCCAATTTCCATCGACCACCTGGGTGATGCCGAAGTCGACGCCAATCGTAATCAAAGAGATTGCCTCATCTTCGGTCAGCTTCTTGGTCGTCATCAGAAATTTGCGCATCTTCCGGAACGCATCGCGCAAAGCAAGGTCAACCGACGATTTCGAGTAAATCTCCGACTGCGCCTTGTCGCCTAATTCGGTGAGATAGTTGGCGAAGCTGAAACCGTGCACCAGCCACTCGTCCTTGGTTTCCAGCATCGGATAATCGAGGGCTTCGAGAGCCGTACCGACGAGATCGGCTTTCTTGTGCAGGACGATCTGGAAGGTGCCGTTCAGCGAGCATTCGATTGCCGTACCGCACAGTTCGGAATCTCCCTGCGAAGCGTGCGAATCGCCAACCGATAACAGGGCGCCTTCGACCGCAACCGGATAATACATCGTGGCGCCCTTGCCGATCCGCCAATTATCGATATTGCCGCCTGTGTAGCTCGGCGGAATCGAGTCGACGATATCGGCTTCCTTGGGCGCCAGGCCGATCACGCCGAAGTGCGGACGTATCGGAATGCGGACATTCTTCAGGATGCCGTGGTTCTCCTTGATCGTGGAGTGATCGACTGGAACACCGGGATAATCAATGGTCTTGTGCACTACGCCGGAAGGGTCGGTCTGCGGCGTCCACCTGAAATTGTACACGGCTTTCGCCCAGTTGCGTTCGCCAGTAGCGTCGACCTCATAGATCGTGACCACTTCGCGCGGTTTAGGCTCGGTGAGCAGGTCCTTATAGTGAAAGCCCCACCATGCGGCCGCATTGCTGCCGAAAGCCTTTCCGGGATACTGCGGATTCGCGCACGGCCGGGGTGTCACGTCGATGATGCGCAACTCGATCACGTCACCCTCTTGGGCGCCGCGTACGTAGACCGGGCCGGTGCAGATGTGCACGCCAAGGCCCTCGCCAGCGCCACGCCCGAAGAGCGAAGCATCCATCGGTCCGGCGCCGCGCCGGTTTACCCCCTTCTTTTCCTTGGTCCATAGGAACACGCTTTCGGCGCCGGGATCTCCCTTCACCATGCGCTCGGCGTCGTCATTGGCATGGTGGGTCAACGCCTCAATGGTGATGAAGTCGCCGGAATCGATCTCGACCTGCGGTTTCAGCTTCTTGCTGAAATAGCCCCAATGCACTGTGTCGGCATTCGCGGGCAAATGATGATACGACCGCTTGGCGGGTTGGTTCTTTTCAGCGGCAGCCGCCATCTGCGGCGTCACCAGAGAAATGCCGCCCGCGGTCATCGCCGCCGCGCCCCCGGCCGCGGCGAAGCTGGACCTCAAGAACGATCGGCGTTCCCGATCCAGCGTTTCCTTGAACTTGCGGTGGTGCAATTCGAATTCCGGACAGTTCTTGTCGTCACCCGCGCACATCATATCTCTCCTGGTTGGAACGTGCATTCTAGGCGCACGCCTGATCCCATCTCAGTTCATCGTAACAGTCAAATTTGTGCGCCATCTCATGTTGACCGCTGGACAGCGAAATACAGCGTTGCCGCACAACGAGAAGGAACGATAGATTCTTGCCCATTGTTTAAGCCTTGCCTGCTCAAATTTTGAGAAATCCCGTTGTAGTGTGGTCGAATACCAAGGCGCAGGAGAACACATGCTTGGCGCGATGAAGCCGCCGTGCGACAGAGGCATCGTGATTTCGACGCTATCGCCGTCTCGGCCTTTCTCGCGGGTGGAGAAGCGGGCGACCTTGGCCGCGACGATCCTCGCCTCGAGCATGGCCTTCATCGACGGTTCTGTCGTTAATGTCGCTTTGCCGGCCATCCAGCATGCATTCTCTGCGGATGCTGCCGCTACTCAGTGGATCGTCAATGCCTACCTGCTAACATTGGGCGCTCTTGTGCTCGTCGGCGGCTCGGCGGCCGATCTCTACGGCCGACGGCTGGTTTTTCTGATCGGTACTGCTATTTTTACGGCTGCGTCGATCGCGTGCGCATCGGCACCGAACGTCAGTGTCCTTGTCATTTGTCGGGCGGTGCAAGGGTTCGGGGCGGCTCTCCTCACGCCTGCCAGCCTCGCGCTGCTTGGCGCCACTTTCGGCGAACACGAGCGCAGTCGGGCTATCGGGATTTGGGCGGGCTTCGGAGCGCTGACCGCGGCGGCTGGTCCGCTTCTCGGCGGATGGCTTGCGGATCACGTCTCCTGGCGCTCGATCTTCCTTCTGAACGTGCCGGTGGCCGCAGCGGCAGCCGGCTTGGCGGCGAAGTACGCTTGCGAAAGCAAGGATCCTCAAGCGAAGGCGCTCGACTGGAAGGGTGCTGCGGCAGCGGCTTTCAGCCTGGCCGTGATCACATGGGCGCTCGGCGCTTTGCCGATTTCCGGTATCGACGATCCTTTCGTCGCCGCCGGTTTGCTGCTGGGCGGGATGCTATTCGTCGTCTTCATAGCCGCCGAGGCTCGAGAGCGCGATGCGGCAATGATGCCGCTCTCCCTGTTTCTTTCGCGCGACTTCGCCGGCACAAACGGAGTGACGCTGCTGCTGTATTTTGCTCTCAGCGGCGCCCTGTACTTTCTACCATTCGGGTTGATCCGCATCGGCGGCTACTCAGCGACGCAAGCGGGTTCGGCCCTGCTACCCTTTGCGCTCATCATGGGTTTTGGATCATCCTTCGCCGGAGCGCTTGCCGATCGGATCGGGCCGCGTCTCTCGTTGACGGCGGGACCGATGATGGCCGCGGCCGGGCTTGCCCTACTCGGCGTTAGCGATTTCTCCGGTTCGTTTTGGAAGCAAGTTATTCCCGGCGTTTGCATTCTCGCGGCCGGCATGACGATCACGGTTGCTCCGTTGACCTCGACCGTCATGTCGTCAGTCGGAAATGAGAAGGCCGGCGTCGCCTCTGGAGTGAATAACTCGGTCGCGCGCGTGGCAGGGCTGCTCGCTGTCGCGGGCCTTGGTGTCGTGATGTTCGCGAGTTTTTCCAGCCACATTGGCCTGGAGCCGGCCCTGGCAAACCAATCGCTGACGGCAGTCATGGCCGGCGACAGCCGGGCCGATAATGCATTGGCGGCCTTCAAGTTTGCCATTCGGATAGTGATGTGGGTGTCGGCGGCATGCGCGTTCCTGGCAGGTGTCGTTGCTTCGCTCTCGATCCGCGGCAGCGATGGCACGGCAGACATTACGACTTGACGGCGCGTCTGCTTAGCGCGAGCGCATGAACGAAGTCGGTTTCAAATTCAGACGGTAGCTCCGGCCAGCAAGAAAGCGGCGCCAAGCGCGACCAGCGCAAGACCGGGCCAATTCGATTTGATCCCAAAGCCGCTAGCCGGTCTTTCAGGTTCCAGGGTGTCACTGGGCCGCCCGGAGCGAAGCCGTCTTCTGCCACTTAACCGGCCTCGCCAGATCGGCTGAAATGCCATGTGCAGCATCCCGCCGAAAACAAGGAGCACACCAAGCCATATGAGTGTCATGCTCGTCTCCCGCACCAGTGAATGCCCCGGAACGTTATCTCCCGCGGAGGGCCGTGTCGGACTGTTCTTCAACGTCGCAATCATCGTGAGGTCGACTGCTACGCGATATCTACTGACGTTCGGCCGCGAACAATCTGACACTTTCAGTGAGGCCCTTTAGCGGATGGCAACCTTCGTCATGAAACCTGATGTTTGATCCTGCCACGAGATCACGGACCGTATTCGACACCAGAACCTG
>JBJMTR010000318.1:0-5841 GCA_045811565.1 Bradyrhizobium sp. | reverse complement strand
GCAGATGCGGGGCAATCTCGATCAGATCACGGCAAGCCTCGAGAGATTGCGCAGTGGCGGGCTTGGCGGCGCAGACCGCGAAAACCAGCGCCGCTCGGTGCTGACGGCCCTCGCGCAGAATAACTGCGGCCCGCAATACGCCAACGCGGCGCGCGGCCCGGGCAGTTTCCTGGAAAATCTGTTCGGCAACAATAACAACAACAATCCGAGCGCGCCCCCCGGCGTCGATATGGGACCGCAATCCGGCACCTTCCGCACCGTCTGCGTCCGGACCTGCGATGGCGCCTATTTCCCGGTCTCCTTCGCCACGGTGCAGGCGCGATTTGCCGACGACGAGAGGACCTGCAAAGCGCTCTGCCCAGCCGCTGAAGCGACGCTGTTCGCGTATCGCAATCCTGGCGAAGACATCAACCAGGCGGTTTCGACCAACGGGCAGCCCTACACCTCGCTACCGAATGCATTCAAATACCGCACCGAGTTCAATCCATCCTGTGCCTGCAAGGCCGCGGGCCAGACCTGGTCCGACGCGCTGAAATCGGTCGACGATAAAGCCGCCGTCCAACAGCAGGGCGACATCATCGTCACCGAGGAAAGCGCGAAGAAGATGCAGCAACGCGCGCAGCCGCAGGCGAAATCCGCGCCCGCCAAGAAGGGCGCTGCGCCTGCGGGCGCCGCCGGCGCGCCTGCCTCGCCCGCGCCCGATGTACCGGCGCCGCCGGCCGATTCAACCGCTACGGCCGCCGACAGGCCGATCCGCACCGTGGGCCCGACCTTCATCCCGCCAAAACAGTAACCTTATTCATTAAACGCTTCGACCGACGCGCGGCTGCCGCGCGTCACCAGCTTCTCGTCAGGCTCGGGCAATGGTTTGCCCAGATCGCGGAAGCGGTTGGTAATGGGATAACGGCGGTCGCGGCCAAAATTCTTTTGCGTCACCTTGACGCCGGGCGCGGCCTGTCGCCGCTTGTATTCGGCGATGTTGAGCAGCCGATCGATCCGCGCCACCACCTCACGGTCGAATCCGGCGGCGACGATCGTGGCCAGTGGTTCCTCACGCTCAACCAACCGCTCCAGGATCCCATCCAGCACGTCGTAGGGCGGCAGCGAATCCTGATCGGTCTGGTTTTCACGCAATTCCGCCGTCGGCGGCCGCGTGATGATATTGACCGGAATGACTTCACCGGATGGGCCGAGCGCGCCGTCCGGCTTCCAGCTATTGCGCAAGGACGACAGGCGAAACACTTCGGTCTTGTAGATGTCCTTGATCGGGTTGAAGCCGCCGTTCATATCACCGTAGAGCGTGGCGTAGCCGACCGACATTTCCGACTTGTTGCCGGTCGTGACGACCATGGCGCCGGTCTTGTTGGAGATCGCCATCAACAGGGTGCCGCGGGTGCGCGCCTGCAGATTCTCTTCGGTGATGTCGCGCGGCAGGCCCGCGAACGCGCCGGACAGGATTTTTTCAAACCCGTTCACGGCATCGGCGATCGGCAGCACCTCGTAACGGATGCCGAGCGCTTTTGCGAGTTTGGCGGCGTCGTCCTGCGACACCTGCGCGGTAAAGCGGAACGGCAGCATCACGCCGCGGACCTGGTCCGCACCCAATGCGTCGACCGCTATCGCCGCGCACAGCGCGGAATCGATACCGCCGGATACACCGAGCAGCACGCCGGCAAATCCGTTCTTGCGGACGTAATCGCGCAAGCCCAGCACGCAGGCCGCATAGTCGGCCTTGTCGCCCTCGGGCAGTGGCGCGATCGGCCCGTTGCAGCGCCAGCCGGCATCGCCCTTGCTCCATCGCAAGGTCGTGATGCTCTCCTCGAAGGCCGGGAGCTGCGCTGCAACCGAAAGATCGGCATTGAGTGCGAACGACGCGCCATCGAAGACCAGTTCATCCTGGCCGCCGACTTCATTGAGATAAATCAGCGGCAGCCCGCTTTCGGTGACGCGCGCTACCGCGATCGACAGCCGCACGTCGTTCTTGTCGCGCGCATAGGGCGACCCATTCGGCACCACCAGGATTTCAGCGCCGGTCTCGGCCAGACATTCGACGACGTTTTCGTAATCCTCTGATTCCTCGAGCCAGATGTCCTCGCAGATGGGAACGCCGACCCTGACGCCCTTGACGGTCACGGGTCCGGCGGCGGGCCCGCGCGCGAACAGCCGCTTCTCGTCGAACACGCCGTAATTCGGCAAGTTGGCCTTGAAGCGCAGCGCGGCGATGCGCCCTTCGTCGAGCAGGGCGCAAGCGTTATAGAGCTTGCCATCCTCGACCCAGGGCGTGCCGATCAGGACAGCCGGACCACCGCCGGCGGTCTCGCGCGCCAATTCTTCGACGGCCGTGCGGCAGGCCGCCTGGAATGCCGGCTTGAGAACCAGATCCTCCGGCGGATACCCGGCAATGAACAATTCCGGCAGCACCATGAGGTCGGCGCCGGCAGCCCGCGCCTTGTCGCGCGCCGCGCGCGCCTTGGCGGCGTTGCCGGTGACATCCCCGACCGTCGGGTTCACCTGGGCCAGTGAAATTGTGAACTGAGGTTCGCTCATGGAACGATGGTGCCTTGCACACGGGCAAACTGCAATCGCCTGCTTTTAGATCGCGCCCATGCGCTCGGCGAGTGCGAACAGCCAAAACACCCCGGCCACCACCAGCGCAACGCCGACCGCGGCGGAACCCATATCCTTGACGCGCCCGATCTGAGGATCGTGGTCGGTGGTCAGGCGGTCGGCGAGCTTCTCGATCGCGGTGTTGAGGAGTTCGATCACCAGCACCAGCGCGACCGCCGCGACCAGTTCGACGCGGCGCATCATGGTGGCACCGATCAGCCACGCCAGCGGAACGGACAGCGCGAGCGCTGCCAGCTCCTCGCGAAAAGCCTGTTCCGAGCGAATCGCGAAGGCGAGGCCGTTCCGCGTGTTGATCGTGGCCTTCCAGAATCGCAGCAATTCAAAGTCCCGCCACGGCCGGCATCGGTTTGACCTTGCCGGCGCGTTCCTGCTTCAACAGTTCCGCGATCAGGAAAGCCATATCGATCGATTGTTCGGCGTTAAGGCGGGGATCGCAGACCGTGTGATAACGGTCGTTGAGACCCTCATCCGTGATGGCGCGCGCGCCGCCGATGCACTCGGTGACGTCCTGCCCGGTCATCTCCAGATGCACGCCACCGGCATGGGTGCCTTCCGCCTGATGGATGGCGAAGAACGACTTCACCTCCGACAACACCCGGTCGAATGGCCGGGTCTTGTAGCCCGAGGTCGAGGTGATGGTGTTGCCGTGCATGGGATCGCAGGACCAGACGACGGTGCGCCCTTCCCGCTGCACGGCACGGATCAGCGCCGGCAGATGCTCGCCGACCTTGTCCGAGCCGAAGCGGTTGATCAGCGTCAGGCGTCCGGGCTCGTTGTCGGGGCTGAGCACGTCGACCAGCCGCAGCAATTCGTCGGGCTTGAGCGAGGGACCGCATTTCAGCCCGATCGGGTTCTTGATCCCGCGAAAATATTCGACATGCGCGTGGTCAAGCTGGCGGGTGCGATCGCCGATCCAGATCATGTGGCCCGAGGTCGCATACCAGTCGCCGGTCGTGGAATCGACCCGCGTCAGCGCCTGCTCATAACCAAGCAGTAGCGCCTCATGGCTGGTGTAGAAATCGGTCGCGCGCAATTCGGGATGGCTCTCGAGGTCCAGACCACAAGCGCGCATAAAGTTCAGCGCGTCGGAGATGCGATCCGCCAATTCCTTGTAACGGCGCGACTGCGGGGAATCCTTGAGGAAGCCGAGCATCCACTGATGCACGCTGCCGAGATTGGCGAAGCCGCCGGTCGCGAACGCGCGCAGCAAATTCAGCGTCGCGGCCGACTGCCGATACGCCATCAACTGGCGCTGCGGATCGGGCGTGCGCGCTTCTGTGGTGAAGGCGATATCGTTGACGATATCGCCGCGGTAGCTCGGCAATTCGACGCCGCTGATCTTTTCCGTCGGCGACGAACGCGGTTTTGCAAATTGTCCGGCAATGCGACCGACCTTCACCACCGGCAGCGCGCCGGCATAGGTCAGCACAACAGCCATCTGCAGCAGCACGCGGAAGAAATCGCGGATGTTGTTGGCGCCGTGCTCGGCAAAACTCTCGGCGCAGTCGCCGCCCTGAAGCAGGAAGGCCTCGCCGGCGGCGACGCGCGCCAGCGCCTTCTTCAGGTTGCGGGCCTCGCCTGCAAAAACCAGCGGGGGAAACGTCGCAAGCTGCGCCTCGACATCGGCCAATGCCTTGGCGTCGGGATAGTCGGGTACCTGCAGCACCGGCTGGGCGCGCCAGCTGTCGGGTGTCCACCGCTCGGACATGACGTTAACTCCTGAGCAAAAACCGCTACTTATCAGGGGAAGTGAAGGCCCGCTATATACACAGGCCTGTGAGGGACCGCTAGCCGGAATTCCGCTTGTTCCAGCAAGCCATTGCGGCAAAAGCCGAATTCGCCTTCGTTAAAGTGAAACATGAAGGTCGGGGTCATCGCCATCCACCGTCATTGCGAGGAGCGTAGCGACGAATACACGTTCGCGACCTCGCGGCGCGAGGCGCCCGAGGCTTGCATGAACATTGCCCCTCGAGAAAAGAGGGAGCAGGGAATGCCGGGTGCGCGCTGCACCCGCGGTCTCGTGTGCAAGATGCACATAGAAGTGCGCACACGAGCATACAGGTACAGACGGAGCAATCCGGCATTCCCTGCGCAAGGGAGGGTATGGGCGCAAAAAACTGAGATAAATCAAAGAAGTGAGGTTGGTGTGTCCTCATTGGTGTCTCGATCCGCTGGAGATAAAATAGCTGTGCAAAAATCCTGCGATGCACTGGATGTCGAACCCGATGAAGACCCTGCTCACATTGCTGGCGCTCGCGATAATGACCGGCGGAGCGTCGGCGCAGTCGACGCATGTTCTCACGAGGTGATCAATGAGCCAACGCGAAGTCTGGGTCTTCTGCGATTGCCCAGGATGCCCGAACGAAGCCAACATCGACGACCTCGACGGCATGAACCTCTGCGCCGAGTGCGCCATCACGTATTTGGAAAATGGCAAGCTGATCGACAAGACCAAATACGACGAGGATGGCGAGCCATACATGGAGGATTGAGCTGACGACCTACCCGACAAAAATCACCTTCGCTGGCGAGACGCTAATTCGGGCTGTAAAAATTCGGTAAGGGTTTTTCGCCGACGACGACTTCATATGCGGGATAGTTATCCACGGCGAGCAATCTCACTCTTACGACTAGCAACTGTCGATGACCAATGCGAATAAAGCCATCCTCAAGGACGTGTAGGTGATTGTAATCTTTTAGCGGTACGCGAGGATCAATCTTGCCAATGTAATGGGATAGGCGCATCGGCCCTATTCCGCGAATTGCATCCGTTAAGAATGGCACGAATGAGCCTAGTCCGTGGACTGCCACGGCAAAGGAGTGCGCGATCTTAGCCAGAAACCGCCCAAAATCTTCGGTCGTGAATGGCTGCTTGCTAGTTCCGCCTATTAGAACGCTGCCGCCCGCCAATCCAAGGGCGCGGGCTCGCTGCTGGAAATCTTGAGGAACATAAATCTTAGGACACGTCATAACGAACTCATCATCATCCTTCAGCGGCTCACCTCTCATAATTCCTGCCCGGTCAGGTAGTTCGTATCCGACACATCCTCCGGGATGTTCATCAGGCGGGACATCGCTACCGCTGAACTCTTTTAGGTCGTCGTGAATCTCAACTGTTTGTTGCTGTTCACCAGACTTGCCTTTGGAGAAGACTTTCAAAGAGGCGTCTTTAGTAGGTTGCATTCCCGTTACGTGGCGCGCACCGCCAAATAG
>JBJMTR010000317.1:0-13380 GCA_045811565.1 Bradyrhizobium sp. | reverse complement strand
GGTTCTCAGGCCTGTCGCCCGACGGCATATTGCCCGAGATCGTCGAATACGAAGATCACCCCTGGTTCATCGGTGTGCAATTCCATCCCGAACTGAAATCGCGCCCGTTCGAACCGCATCCGTTGTTTGCGTCGTTCATTCAGGCAGCGATGGCGCAGAGCCGGCTGGTGTAGACTTCTTCCTCATGGTGAGGAGGCGACGATAATCTACAGATCGTAGCGTGGGCAGAGCGGAAGCGTGCCCATCAACAATCCGCGGTAGATGGTGGGCACGGCCCGAAGAGAGCCTTTGCCCTCCCTACACTTTGACGAACGCGTGAATTGTTGCGACAAACCGCTCCTGCTAACCGCAAGAACAATAATCGAGGGAGTGCGTTCGATGATCTACGAAACCCGCGTCTATCGCTGTCTGCCGGGCCGGCTGCCGGCGCTGTTGAAGCGCTTTGAGACGATCACGCTGAAGCTTTGGGAGAAGCACGGCATCAAGCAGGCCGGTTTCTTCACCACGCTGGTCGGGGAATCCAATCAGGAGCTGACCTATCTCCTGGCATGGGAGTCGCTCGCCGAGCGCGAGAAGAAGTGGACCGCGTTCCAGACCGATCCGGAGTGGATCGAGGCGCGCGCGAAGACCGAAGCCGATGGCCAGATCGTCGGCAATATCGTCAACCAATTGCTGGTGCCGACCGCGTTCTCGGCGGTGAAGTGAAGCCTGGCGCAACCCTGATATCCGGGGGTTAAACGGGGTTGATCCTGGGTGCGCGGACCGGCATGGTCCGCGCCGGAAAAAGGAAAACACCCTTGAGCGCGAACATTTCTGCAGCACCGGTCGTGACGATTGGCTCGATCAAGTTCGGCAACCGCTTGCCGATTTCGGTCATCGCCGGCCCGTGTCAGCTCGAGAGCCGTGCGCACGCGCTGGAAGTTGCCGGAGCGCTGAAAGAGATCGCGGGCCGCCTGAAAATCGGCCTCGTCTACAAGACCTCGTTCGACAAGGCGAACCGTACCAGTGCCTCCGCCGCGCGCGGCATCGGACTAACGCAGGCGCTGCCAATCTTTGCCGAGATACGTTCTTCGCTCGACTTGCCCGTGCTCACCGATGTGCATGAGCCATCGCAATGCGCCGAGGTGGCGCAGGCGGTGGATGTGCTGCAGATCCCGGCGTTCCTGTGCCGGCAGACCGATCTGCTCTTGGCGGCGGCCGCCACCGGCAGGGTCGTCAATGTCAAGAAGGGGCAATTTCTGGCGCCGTGGGACATGGCGAACGTGGTCAGCAAGATCACGGGCGGCGGCAATCCAAACGTGCTGGTCACCGAGCGCGGCGCGTCGTTCGGCTACAACACGCTGGTCTCCGATATGCGCGCTCTGCCGATCCTGGCGCGCTCCACCGGCGCGCCTGTCATTTTCGATGCCACGCATTCGGTGCAGCAGCCGGGCGGGAAGGGCACCTCATCCGGCGGCGAACGCGAATTCGTCCCCGTGCTGGCGCGCGCCGCGGTCGCGGTCGGCGTTGCCGGCGTGTTCATCGAAACCCATCCCGATCCCGATCACGCGCCGTCCGACGGGCCCAATATGGTGCCGCTGCGCGAGTTCGAGCGCCTGGTCAAAACGCTGATGGAATTCGACGCGCTTGCCAAGAAGCCGGCGCCTTGAAGGCGCGGATGCCGTCGTGACCGCTTCAAGCCGCCTGCCGCCGGTCCTCAACATCATTGCGCTCGCAACTTTTGCGGCAAGCCTCTCCGCGCGCGCTCTCGATCCGGTATTGCCGCACGTTGCAGATGATTTCAGCGTGAGCATCGCGACGGCCGCGGGTTTCGCCGCCGTGTTCGCGTTCACCTTCGCGATCGTGCAGCCCGTGCTCGGCGCGGCGGCCGATCTGTTCGGCAAGGCGCGGCTGATGATCGTCTGTCTCGTGCTGCTCGGCTTGGCCAACATTCTCGGCGCGATGGCGACGTCGTTCTCGATGCTGTTCGCGACACGCATCCTCGCCGGCATCGGCTCCGGCGGCGTATTTCCGATCGCGCTCGGCTTGACCAGTGATCTGGTCGGGCCGGACAAGCGGCAGGTCGCGATCGGACGCACGCTCGCCGGCGCCATGACCGGCAATCTGTTGGGGGCGTCGGCATCCGGCCTGATCGGCGATTACCTGGGCTGGCGCGGCGTTCTCGCGGTGCTCGGCGCGCTGGTGGTGCTGGCTTCCATCGCGGTCTTCACGGGTTTTCGAGGCGCGGCGCTGACGCGTCCGCCCAAGACGAACCTTTCGGCGCTGAAGCACGGCTACCGCACGATCTTCAGCAATCCGAATGCGCGCATCTGCTATTCGGCGGTCTTCATCGAAGGCTGCTGCGTGCTCGGTCTGTTTCCGTTCATCGCGGCGTTCCTGTTCGAGCTTGGCGAAACCTCGCTGTCGATCGCCGGCATCGTCATCGCCGGCTTTGCCGTCGGCGGCCTGTTTTACACGCTGACGGTATCGCGTTTTCTCCCGAGGCTGGGCGTCAAGGGCATGATGGTTGCGGGAGCGACGCTGGCAGGTTTTCAGCTCATCGCCGTCGCGTTCGGTCCCGGCTGGAAGATCCAGGCACTGAGCCTGCTGTTCATGGGCTGGGGTTTTTACATGATCCACGGCTGCCTGCAGGTGTTCGCCAGCGAACTATCTGTCGAAGCCCGCGCGACCGCGCTGTCGCTGCACTCGTTCTTTTTCTTCATGGGCCAGACCATCGGTCCGATTGCCTACGGATTTGGCATCCAGCACGCCGGCAAGCTGCCCACCCTGCTCACCGCGGCGGCGGTGATGATCGCGCTCGGATTTGCTTGCGCGCGGCTGTTACGGCAGACGCGACCGGCGGATGCGGGTGCGTAGCTTGCCTGTCCCGCCGGATCAACCCCGGCCGCGATAGGGCGCGACGCCCTGATCAGGAATCCAGATGTCCTTCGGGAGTCTGCCGGTCTGCCAGAACACGTCGATCGGGATGCCGCCGCGCGGATACCAGTAGCCGCCGATGCGCAGGAATTTCGGCTTGATCTCGTTCGCGATGCGTTTGCCGATCATGACGGTGCAATCCTCATGAAACGCGCCGTGATTGCGGAAGCTCGCAACGTAAAGCTTCAGCGATTTGGATTCCAGGAGCCACCGGCCGGGCACGTAGTCGATGACGAGATGCGCGAAATCCGGCTGGCCGGTGACCGGGCAGAGCGAGGTGAATTCCGGCGCGGTGAACCGGACCAGATAATTCGTGTCGGCCTGCGGGTTGGGGACACGGTCGAGCGTGGCCTTTTCCGGGCTGTCCGACCATTTCACGGCGCGGCCGAGCTGCAGGGGTTTGTCAGCCATGATGCTTGTCCTTTAGAGAATGATCCGGAAAAGTGGAAACCGGTTTTCCCTCGCGACAAACGCAAAGCGTTTGCGCGGAGATCGTGCTCAAACCAAAAGACAGAGCGGGATGACGATTCCAAGAAAGGTCATCCCGCTCCAGGACGGTGTCATGGACGCAAGCAGGCTGGTTCGTCAACCGTTAGCGCGAGAGGGAGGATTAGCATCGACGAATTTCATGCAGGCGCGACCGTTTGAATTACGACTAGACGGTCATTACCGGATTCGGCGCCCCATGCTTCGCTCGGTCGTCCGTCCAATTGCCGCACATTGGCGCCAGGCTTGTCGCTCGGGAACGTGTTGAACCTTTCCGTCAATGGATCGAAGCGCACGATCGCATTCGCCGAGAAATCGGTGAGCCAGACCTTGTCCTTGTGGTCGACATAGACCGCATAGGCGCGCGGGCTCGCCCCCGGCAGCTTCCAGGCCTTCCAGGCGCCGCTGGCTGGATCGTGCAGCGATACATTGCCGCTGTTCCATTCGCTGACCCAGAGCCGGCTTCTGGAGTCCGACCATATCCGCCGCGCTCCTTGCTTTGGCGTTGATGGTTCGACCACCGTCGCCTGGCCGGTCGCCAGATCGATCCTCGCAATGTGACTTCCCGCGAGCGAGGCGTACCAGACCTCGCCTTTCGGCGTGACCGCGATGCCGTAGGGTCCGATGCCTTGGGGTGCCCTGAACACGGTCATGTCACCGGACTTTGGGTCGAGGCGGCCGTAATAGCCGGATTGGCCGGTAAACCAGTAGATCCCGCTCTTGTCGAAGACGCCGGTATTGAGGTTGGCATAAGGATATTTTTCGGGCAGGCGGAACAGCGTAACGTGATGATCCCCGGGATCGACACGGGCAATCGCGTTTTGCCCGCCCTCGGTCACCCACGGCGCGCCGTCAGGCCCGATCGTGACGCCGTGAGGCGCTGCGCCCTTGCCGAGATTGACGAGCTTGAATGAGCCGTCGCGCGGATCGAGACGTCCCAGCGTTCCATTGCCTTGGCCGGTGAACCAGATCGTGCCATCGGGGGCGGGCGTGACGTCGTGCAAACCGACGCCGGCGTCGACCGGATAATATTTCACCCGGAATGGGCTCTCCTGGGCGCCGGCAGCGCGCAGCAGCGTGGGCGTGGCGAAAATTGCGGCAGTGGTCGAGGTGAGAAACTGGCGGCGATTCATTGCGTTACCCCGGCTTTGTGAAAAGATAGGTTCGGACGCGAAGATCAACCCCCATCAGCATAGTCCTGCCACATCGGATCGTCAGGGAAGCGCCGCAGGGCGAACGTTCACATTTGCTTGCGCGCCGTGTAAGACCGCGGCCGAACCGGGCAGAACCATCGCAAGGGAAGACAGACATGACCGCCATCGTCGACATCATCGGGCGTGAAATTCTCGATAGCCGAGGCAATCCCACGGTCGAGGTCGATGTGGTGCTGGAAGACGGCTCGATTGGCCGCGCCGCGGTGCCGTCGGGCGCCTCCACCGGCGCGCATGAGGCCGTCGAACTGCGTGACGGCGACAAGGCGCGCTATCTCGGCAAGGGCGTGCAGAAGGCGGTCGAAGCCGTCAACGGTGAGATTTTCGAAGCGCTCAGCGACCGGCCGGTCGAGGAGCAGGTTCAGATCGATCAGATCATGATCGATCTCGACGGCACGGCGAACAAAAGCCGGCTGGGGGCCAACGCCATCCTCGGCGTCTCGCTGGCCTGTGCCAGGGCGGCCGCCGAATCCTTCGACATGCCGCTCTACCGTTACGTCGGCGGCACCTCGGCGCGGACCCTGCCGGTGCCGATGATGAACATCATCAATGGCGGCGTGCACGCCGACAATCCGATTGATTTCCAGGAATTCATGATCATGCCGGTGGGTGCTGCGACGTTCGCCGATGCGCTGCGCTGCGGGTCGGAAATCTTCCACACCCTGAAGGCCGAACTTAAAAAGGCCGGTCACAACACCAATGTCGGCGACGAGGGCGGCTTTGCGCCGAACCTGCCGTCGGCGGACGCCGCGCTCGACTTCGTCATGAATGCAATCGGCAAGGCCGGGTACAAGGCGGGCGGCGACGTGATGCTGGCGCTGGATTGTGCGGCCACCGAATTCTTCAAGGACGGCAAATACGTCTATGGCGGCGAGAACAAGACACGCTCGCGCTCCGAGCAGGCGAAATATCTCGCCGATCTCGCATCGCGCTATCCGATCGTCTCGATCGAGGACGGCATGTCCGAAGACGACATGGCCGGCTGGAAGGAATTGACAGGTCTCATCGGCAACAAGTGCCAGCTGGTCGGCGACGATCTGTTCGTCACCAATGTCACGCGGTTGGCCGAGGGCATCAAGAACGGCCGCGCCAATTCCATCCTGATCAAGGTCAATCAGATCGGGACCCTGACGGAAACGCTCTCCGCAGTCGAAATGGCCTACAAGGCCGGCTACACCGCCGTGATGTCGCACCGTTCCGGCGAGACCGAGGATTCCACGATCGCCGATCTCGCGGTTGCGACCAATTGCGGCCAGATCAAAACCGGCTCGCTGGCGCGCTCGGACCGTACCGCCAAATACAACCAGCTGCTGCGCATCGAGCAGCAACTCGGCGCGCAGGCGAAATTTGCCGGGAAGTCGGCGCTGAAGGCGCTGGCGTAACGAGGCTCGCTATTCAGAAATAATAAATGCAAAACGGGAGGGGTACGATGAGTGACGGCAAGACGGGTCTGCAACTGCGTTCGCTGCTCAAGAAGAGCGGCGAACTCGAGTTATCGCTGGTAAATGTCCCGACGCCCGAACCGGCCGCCGACGAGGTCGTGGTGCGCGTCGAGGCGGCGCCGATCAATCCGTCCGACCTCGGGCTCCTGATCGGCCCCGCCGACATGTCGTCCGCAAACGTCTCGGGCACGAAAGAGTCTCCCGTCATCACTGCAAAAGTGCCGGGAGCAGCGATGGGCGGGCTTGCTGCCCGGCTCGATCAATCCATGCCGGTCGGCAACGAAGGCGCCGGGGTGGTGATCAAGACCGGATCGTCGGAGGCTGCGAAGGCGCTGATGGGCAAAACGGTGGCGATGATCGGCGGCGCGATGTATGCACAGTATCGCTGTCTGAAGGTGAAGGAGTGTTTGCCGCTGCCGGATGGAACGACGCCGGCCGAAGGCGCCTCGTGCTTCGTCAATCCGCTGACCGCGCTCGGCATGACCGAGACGATGCGGCGCGAGGGCCACAAGGCGCTGGTGCATACGGCGGCCGCGTCCAATCTCGGGCAGATGCTCAACAAGATCTGCCTCAAGGACGGCATTCCCCTCGTCAATATCGTGCGCAGCAAGCAGCAGGCCGATATCCTGCACAGGATCGGCGCTAAACATGTCGTGGATTCCACCGCGCCCACATTCATGGACGACCTGACCAAGGCGCTGGTCGAGACCGGTGCGACGATCGCGTTCGATGCCATCGGCGGCGGCAAGCTCGCCGGGCAAATTCTCACCTGCATGGAAATCGCCATCAACAAGACCGCCAAGGAGTACAGCCGTTACGGATCGAACGTGCACAAGCAGGTCTACATCTATGGCAGCCTCGATCCGCGTCCGGTGGAACTGAACCGCGCCTTTGGCATGGCCTGGGGCGTAGGCGGCTGGCTGCTGTTTCCGTTCCTGCAAAAGATCGGAGCGGCCGACGGCGCAAGACTGCGCCAGCGCGTAGTCGCCGAGCTCAAGACCACCTTTGCCAGCCACTACACGCAGGTGGTGTCGCTGCAGGAAGCATTGCAGCTCTCCAACATCGCCGTCTACAACAAGCGCGCGACCGGCGAGAAATTCCTGATCAACCCGAACAAGGGCTGACGACGGTGCGATCGTTTCGCGCCGATACGCCGTTGGGCAAACGAAGCGTTTCCGGAATTGCACTGTTCATGCACTTGCATCTTTCTGCCGGTGCGGGTTAAGTGAGGTGAGCAAATCTTAGCCCGAGAAGGAAATCCATGGCCTACAACGTCGTCGCGATCGTCGGCAGCCTCCGCAAGGAGAGCTTTACGCTCAAGGTCGCCAATGCGCTCGCCAAGCTGGCGCCGTCATCGCTGAAGCTTGATGTCACGACCTTGCATGGCATCTCCTTCTTCAATCAGGATCTGGAAGCAGCGCCGCCGGCGGACTGGCTGTCGTTCCGTGAAAAGCTGCAGCAGTCGAACGGCGTACTGTTTGTGACGCCGGAATATAACCGCTCGATTCCCGGCGTACTGAAGAACGCCATCGATGTCGGGTCGCGCCCCTACGGCAAAAGTTCGTTCAACGGCAAGCCGGTCGGGATCGTCAGCAACTCGCCGGGACCGCTGGGCGGCGTCAGTGCCGCCAAACATCTGCAGAACATTTTGCCGGGCATCTCCGGCCCGATCCTCCAGCAGCCTGAGATCTACCTGAACGCCATCGGCGATGCCTTCGACGACAAGGGGCAGCTCACCAAGGAGCCGCTGCAAAAGGTATTGCAGCAATATATCGACGCGTTTGCGGCGCACGTCGAGAAGCACAACAAATAAGCGGGCGCGTATTCCGCAAAAGCTGCCCTCGGACTTGATCCGAGGGGCACAACTGTTGCGAGTTTTGCGAAAAGAATGCGCGCAAACCAAAAGCCCCTCGGCTTAGGATTCCATTAACCGTCTCGCCGCATCTTGGCGCCATGGTTTCCCGCACCCGACTCAAATCCATCCTTACCGGGCTCGCGCTCTACACGATGGCGGCCTTGATGGTTGGTTATTTCGGCGTCAACGCCTACACCGGCAAATACGGGCTGAACGCGCGGCAGGAACTCGATCAGGAGATCATCGCGCTGACCTCGGAATTGGCGCGGCTGAAGCGGGAGCGGGCCGAAGGCGAGCAGCGCGTCTCGCTGCTCCGGTCGGATCGCGTCGACCCTGACATGCTGGACGAGCGCGCGCGCTTCCAGCTCGACTACGCCAATCCGCGCGATCTGGTTCGGACCATCAAGCCGAACTAGTTTTCAAATTTCAAAATCGGTTGATAACAATCACGAAAATGTCGCCCCGCGTTGCACTGCGGCATAGCAATATCTCTCCAGGTTCAAGCAATCCTTTCGCGGCGATTTGACTTGGGTTAGAGAGGGTTCGTCCATCTCTCTCATCCGGAATTGCCATGGCCGCACCCAAGAAAAGCGTCACAAAGGAATCGGGGCAGGGGCAGGACAAAGGCAACGGCTCTCCCCCGGAATTCACCAGAGAGCAGGAGCTGACCGCGCTCCGCGACATGCTCTTGATCCGCCGCTTTGAGGAAAAGGCTGGCCAGCTCTACGGCATGGGCGCGATCGGCGGGTTTTGCCACCTCTATATCGGGCAGGAAGCCGTCGTGGTCGGCATGCAAATGACCCTGAAAAAGGGCGATCAGGTCATAACGGGGTACCGCGACCACGGGCATATGCTCGCTACCGGAATGGACGCCAAGGGCGTGATGGCCGAACTGACCGGCCGCCATGGCGGCTACTCCAAGGGCAAGGGCGGCTCCATGCATATGTTCAGCAAGGAGAAGAATTTTTTCGGCGGCCACGGCATCGTCGCCGCCCAAGTCCCGCTCGGGACCGGTCTCGCTTTCGCCAACCGCTACCGCGACAATGATTCCGTCAGCCTGGCCTATTTCGGCGACGGCGCCGCCAACCAGGGCCAGGTCTATGAAAGCTTCAACATGGCGGAGCTGTGGAAGCTCCCGGTGATCTACGTCATCGAGAACAACCGCTATGCCATGGGCACCTCGGTGACGCGCTCCTCGGCCCAGACCGACTTCTCCAAGCGCGGGATCTCCTTCGACATTCCGGGCGTGCAGGTCGATGGCATGGACGTCCGCGCCGTGAAAGCCGCGGGTGACGAGGCGGTCGCCTGGTGCCGCGCTGGCAAGGGGCCCTACATCCTGGAAATGCAGACCTACCGCTATCGCGGCCACTCGATGTCGGATCCGGCAAAATACCGGACCCGCGAAGAGGTCGAGAAAGTCCGGCACCATCAGGATCCGATCGAGCAGGTTCGCAACCGCCTGCTCGCCGCCAAGGTGAGCGAACAGGAATTGAAGGCCATCGACGCCGAGGTGCGCGAGATCGTCAACAATGCTGCGGATTTTGCCCAGCACGATCCCGAGCCGGAAGTGTCCGAACTCTACACTGACGTCTACCGCTGAATCCAAAACACGCGCAGACCAAAACGAAAGAGCGATTTCGGGAGCTGATATGCCCATTCAAGTGCTGATGCCTGCGCTGTCGCCCACAATGGAGAAGGGCAATCTCGCCAAATGGCTGAAGAAGGAAGGCGAGACGATCAGGTCCGGCGACGTGATCGCCGAGATCGAAACCGACAAGGCGACGATGGAGGTAGAAGCGACCGATGAGGGTACGCTCGGCAAGATCTTGATTCCGGAAGGCACCGCCGACGTCGCCGTCAATACCCCGATCGCGACTATCCTGGGCGACGGCGAGAGTGCTGCCGATCTTGATAAGGCGAGCGCGCCGGCGAAGCAGGAGAAGGCCGCAGAATCCGCGCCTCCTGCTGAAGCCAGGGCCGAAGCGCCACAGCCCAAAGTCGATGAAAAGAAAGCGCCGGCGGCGCCGAAGGTCGTTGCGCCGCCCGATGCCGAAGTGCCCGAAGGCACCGAGATGGTCACGATGACGATCCGCGAAGCGCTGCGCGACGCCATGGCCGAGGAGATGCGCCGCGACCCCGACGTCTTCGTCATGGGCGAAGAGGTCGCGGAGTATCAGGGCGCCTACAAGGTCACGCAGGGCCTGCTGCAGGAGTTCGGCGCCAAACGCGTGATCGACACCCCGATCACCGAGCATGGCTTTGCCGGCGTCGGCATCGGTGCGGCGATGGCGGGATTGAAGCCGATCGTCGAGTTCATGACCTTCAACTTCGCCATGCAGGCGATCGACCAGATCATCAATTCAGCGGCCAAGACGCTCTACATGTCCGGCGGACAGATGGGGTGCTCGATCGTGTTCCGCGGCCCGAACGGCGCGGCGGCGCGTGTCGCCGCCCAGCACAGCCAGGATTATTCGGCCTGGTACTCGCAAATTCCGGGATTAAAGGTGATCGCGCCGTTTTCGGCCGCCGACTACAAGGGCCTGTTGAAGGCCGCGATCCGTGATCCCAATCCGGTGATCTTCCTCGAGAACGAAGTGCTGTACGGCCACTCCGGCGAGGTGCCGAAGCTCGATGATTATGTGGTGCCGATCGGAAAGGCACGCGTGGTGCGCTCAGGCAACCATGTCACCATCATTTCCTGGTCGAACGGCATGACTTACTCGCTGAAGGCCGCCGACGAATTGGCGAAGGAGGGCATCGAAGCCGAGGTGATCGACCTGCGCACGCTGCGCCCGATGGATACGGACACAATCGTTGCTTCGGTGAAGAAGACCGGCCGCGCGGTGACGGTGGAGGAGGGCTGGCAACAGAGCGGCGTCGGCGCCGAAATCGCCGCCCGCATAATGGAGCATGCCTTCGACTATCTGGACGCGCCGGTAGTACGGGTCTCGGGCAAGGATGTGCCGATGCCGTATGCTGCAAATCTCGAGAAGCTCGCATTGCCCTCCGTGGCCGAGGTGGTGGAAGCCGCCAAAGCCGTTTCGTATCGGTGACGCATGGCAGGTCCCAAGGAGCAGCCGCTGCCGCCCGACGTCATGAACCGCGGTGATGCCACGGAGGTGTTGCGCGCGTTCGTCGTCGATGGCGGACTTTCCATCGCGTTCACGCGCGCTTTCGAGGAGCCGGACATGTGGGGCCTGCTTCTGGTCGACATCGCGCGCCATGCCGCGCGGGCCTATTCGAGCGAGAGCGAATACACCGAGGAAGAGGCGCTGGCGCGCATCATTGACATGTTCGAGGCCGAAATCGCGCGGCCGACCGATACCGGCAGCACCACGCCGCGGTCGCAGCAGGGTCACTGACTGTGGCAATTGAACAATATCATTACGACTTCATGGCCGAGGCCATCCGTGAGGCCGAACTAGGCATTTCCCAGGGAGGCCTTCCGATTGGGGCCGTGCTGACGCGCGACAACAAGATCATTGCCCGCGGCCATAACCGGCGGATGCAGGAGAAGAACGTCATTCTGCATGGCGAGATGAGTTGCCTGCGCAATGCCGGGCTGATCTCGTTTCACGACACCGTCATGTACACCACTCTGTCGCCGTGCTCGATGTGCGCGGGCGCGATCGGACTCTTCAGGCTTTCGCTGCTCGTGATCGGCGAGTCCGTGACGTTTCCGGGAAGCAAGGACATCCTGAGTCAATTCGGCATTCCCTACATCGACCTCGAGGACGAGCGATCGATCAACATGATGAAGTCATGGCGGTCTGTCCCGGCCAACGAGCGCCTGTGGCAGGGCGATATCGGCAATTGAGCGGCAACGTCTTCCATCGGGCACCGGTGCCCAAACGGTTCTGGTTGGCTTTCCTTCGGATGGAAGCCGGCAAACGAGAGTTAGCTTTGTGAGGTCAGCATGCCGATCAACATCCTGATGCCCGCGCTGTCGCCCACGATGGAGAAGGGCAATCTTGCCAAGTGGCTCAAGAAAGAGGGCGACAAGGTCAAGTCCGGCGACGTGATCGCGGAAATCGAAACCGACAAGGCGACGATGGAAGTCGAGGCGGTCGATGAGGGCACGATCGCCAAAATCCTGGTGCCGGAGGGCACGCAGCACGTCGCGGTCAACGACGTGATTGCGGTGATGGCTGGCGACGGTGAGGACGTGAAGGCAGCGGCGGGAGCTGCACCGTCGAAGGCTGCCGCGGCGCCCCCGGCAAAACCAGCTGCGGCGCCCGCGCCAACGCCAGCCGCCGCACCCGCCCCGAAGCCCACAGCATCAACGGTTGGTCCAGCGCCTGCGCCGCAAGCGGCGGCACCAGTCGCCAAGACCAACGGCCACGCCCGCATCTTCTCCTCGCCGCTGGCGCGGCGTCTCGCCAAGGAGGCCGGCATCGAGCTCGGCCGCATCAACGGCTCCGGCCCGCACGGCCGCATCGTTGCCCGCGACGTCGGGGACGCAAAGTCCGGGAAGGGCCTGAAAGCTCCGGCGGCGCCTGCCGGCGCGCCCGCGATTGCGCCATCCATGTCCGATAAGCAGATCCTCGCGCTGTTCGAGGAGGGCTCTTACGATGTCGTGCCGCATGACGGCATGCGCCGGACCATCGCCCAGCGCCTGACTGCGTCGGTGCAGAACGTTCCGCATTTTTATCTGACGATCGACTGCGACATCGGCAAGCTCCTGATGGCGCGCGAGGAGATCAATGAAGCGGCGCCAAAGGACAAGGAGAAGAAGCCGCTCTACAAGCTCTCGGTCAATGATTTCGTCATCAAGTCGATGGCAGTCGCGCTCCAGAGGATTCCCAATTGCAATGTGAGCTGGACTGAAGGCGGCATGCTCAAGCACAAGCATTCTGACGTCGGCGTCGCGGTCGCGATGCCGGGCGGCCTGATCACCCCGATCATCCGCAAGGCCGAGACCAAATCGCTGTCGACGATCTCGAGCGAGATGAAGGATTTTGCGGCGCGTGCGCGAGCGCGCAAGCTCAAGCCGGAAGAATATCAGGGCGGCACCACGGCGGTGTCGAACCTCGGCATGTACGGCATCAATCATTTTACCGCCGTGATCAACCCGCCACATGCGACGATCCTTGCGGTCGGCACCAGCGAGGAACGGCCGGTTGTCAGGGGCGGCAAGATCGAGATCGCGCATATGATGAGCGTGACGCTGTCCTGCGATCACCGCGCGATCGACGGCGCGCTAGGCGCCGAACTGATCGGCGCGTTCAAGCAGCTGATCGAAAATCCAGTTATGATGATGGTGTGATGAGCCGCGCCGTCATTGCGAGCCAACGGGTCGTCGCAAAGCGCCGCCCAATGACAGGATCCACGCAGCAATCCAGTGCACCACCGGCAGGCTGGATTGCTTCGGCGCAAGTGCTCCTCGCAATGAGGGAAACGAACAATCAATCCGGTTGCACGATGAGAACGAGCGTATAACCATGGCCGACACATCTTTCGACATCATCAT
>JBJMTR010000316.1:0-2704 GCA_045811565.1 Bradyrhizobium sp. | reverse complement strand
GACGCATCGCCAGGAGACCATGAGGCCGAGACATTCCCATCCTTTGAGACGCGGCCAAGGGGCCGCGCCTCCGGATGAGGTTCTGAGGAGTGAAGCGTTATGGCCGAGACCGTCACCCCGCGTCCTGCGTCCACCATCCTGCTCTTGCGCGACAACGCAGCGCGCGCTGTCGACGGCAAGAGCCGCGACGAGATCGAAGTCTTCATGATGGTCCGCCATTATGAGATCGACTTCAACTCCGGTGCGCTGGTGTTTCCCGGCGGGAGCATTGACAAGAACGACAAGGAGATCATCGCCAACCCTGCACTCTATTCCGGCGGCGAGGGGCTCGATGAGAGTAGTTTAAGTTTCCGCATCGCCGCGATCCGCGAGACTTTTGAGGAAAGCGGCATACTGCTGGCGCGGCCCAGGGGATCGAAGGCGCTGGTCGACGCCAAACGCGCGAGCGAGATCGAAGCGGCCAATCGCACCGCTTTGTGCGAGAGCAAGATCAGCTTCCTGAAAGTGCTTGCTGACAACGGCATGGTGCTGGCGCTCGATGAGCTCGTGCCTTACGCGCACTGGATCACCCCGGAAGGCATGCCGAAACGCTTCGACACCTGGTTCTTCCTCGCCGCCGCACCGCCGGAGCAGGTCGGCGCCCACGACGGCAAGGAATCCACCGATTCGATCTGGGTCTCGCCGCGCGAGGCGCTGGAAGGCGGCGAGAGCGGGCGCTTCAAGCTGCCGTTCCCCACCACGCGCAATTTGATCAAGCTCGGCAAACAGGCAAGTGTGAAGGCCGCGCTGGACGACAGCCGCGGCAAGTCGATCGTCGCGGTGACCCCGGTGATGACAAAAACCGAACGCGGCCGTCAGCTCCGCATTCCCCGCGAGGCCGGCTATGACGGCGAAGTGTTCGAGGTCGGCGCGGTTGGTTAGGCCGCGTCGTCCCGAGGCTTCACGCGCGATCTTATCCCCGTGGGCCAGGTCGCCGGGTCCCGGTGATGCCAAGGGCTTCGCCGGGCTTCCCGCACAAAACCCAGCTGGCTTCGGCCCGCTTCTTCATTGTTTTCAGCATGTTCCCCCAAGCCCAAAATACGTCGTATATTGCCGCCGTTTGAACCCCGGCCCGCGATAGCATGACCCCTGATTCGCCGAATTCGCCCATCACGCGACCGTTCGCGCTTTCGATCGGCCAATTGACGTTCGGCAGCTTCCTGCTCGTACTCGCGGTGATCATCATCACTTCGACCGCCAGCGTGGTCGCGATCCGCCATATCGACTCCACCTTCGCGGAGTTGCAGCGGCTGCAGAGCGTCGGCGACCTCGCCGAAGACATCGACCGTCGGATGAACGAACTGCGGCTCGCGGCGCGCGACTTCGTGACCGAGCCCGGTACGCAATCGGTCCAGGTCGGCGAAGCCGCAGGCTCCCTGATCGAGGTCTTGAAGAAAACGAGGCTGGAGCTTGCCCCCGAACAGCAGGACATGATCGACGGCGTGACCGAGCGGCTTTCGAGCTACCGCACCGGCATTGAGCGCATCTCGGCGCTGATCAATCGCCGGGCCGAATTGATCGTCGCCTTGCCGCCGCTCCGCGACACGTTCGACCAGGCAATCATCGACAGCGCCGATTCCGTTCTCGCGGCGGCGCTGTCGCAGACCCAGAGCCGCATCGCGACCGCCTTGCTTGCGCACAACCCGTCGGCGGCCGAACAGGCCGCGCAGAGCATGCGGTCAATGACGATCCCCGAGCCCGCGCTGCGCACCGCCGTTAACAATTATGCTGAGGCGATCGTCGCCATCTCGATCCGCGAGCGTCAGATCGCCGATATCGATAAGGAGGTGCTTGGCACGGAGGGGCGGCTGATCCAGCGCGTCACCGAGTTGCTGCGCCAGGTCTCATCGCGCCGCGGGCATATCCTGTCGCGCGATTTCGCGCGCACACTGACAGAGGCGAAATGGCAGAGCATCGCGCTCGGCACTGCCGGCGTGCTGATCGGGCTTTTCGCGGCACTGCTCGTGGTCCGCCGCACGGTCCGTCCGCTGGCGTCGATCGCGAACTCGATCCGCGCCGTTGCGGCGGGCGAGAAGAATGCCTCGATCCCGGCGACCGACGTCGATAACGAGATCGGCGATATTGCCCGCGCCGCCGAAGTGTTCCGGCAGACTTTGTTCGACGCCGACGCGGCACGCGAAGCCGCGCTACGGGCGCTGGCCGAACAGCGGCTCGCCGAGGAGAGCTATCGCAAGCTGTTCGAATCCTCGGTGGACGGAATCTATGTGACGACCCCGGGCGGGGCGCTGCTCAACGCCAATCCGGCGCTGGCGCGGATGATGGGTTACGCCACCCCGCAAGACCTGATCAACGACATCGGCGACATCGCAGAGACGGTTTACGTCCATCGCGCGGCGCGCACTGAATACCAGGCGCTGATGGAGCGCGACGGAATGGTCCGCGAGTTCGAATACCAGGTGCGCGGCCGAGACGGCACCGTGTTGTGGATCTCCGACAGCGCCACCGCGGTCCGTAACGAGGCCGGCGAGGTGGTCCGTTACGAGGGCACGGTACGCGATATCACCGATCAGAAGCGCGCCGAAGATGCCATCGCCGAAGGCCGCCGCTTGCTCCAGATGGTGATCGATACTGTGCCCGCGGTCATCAACGTCAAGGATAAGCATCTGCGTTATGTCCTGATGAACCGCTATATGGCCGGCATTTT
>JBJMTR010000315.1:0-10038 GCA_045811565.1 Bradyrhizobium sp. | reverse complement strand
TGCCGTGAATGTCCGGCCCCTGAATGACGACATCGCGGACGTGGCCCTGATCGACTTCGCTCAAGAGCTGCGAGAACGAAATGTCCTGCGAGGACGCGCGCTGACCCGGATTCTGGAACAGCGTGAATAGCGCCAACAGCAATAAAACGATAATGACCCAGAGGGCAAAATTCCGCAGATTGGCGTTCATCGATGTTCCTTCGTGGTCGCGCGGATCGCGGCCCTATGTCCTTGGCAGTATCCCTTGGGTCGCCACGAGGATTCCCCCCGGATTACTGCACACAATCTAGGTGGCGTCCCGGTCAATGCCAAGGGAACCACACAGGACTATTTAACGCATCCTAGCCGGATTCCCGTTCAAATGATGGCGTGGAAAGCCGTGCTTTTCGGTGGTAGTTAAGACACCTCGCCGATTTCTGACAGCAATAGCGGCAATCGCCTGCGGCTCAGAGTGCCCGGCCGCGGCGGGGCGGCGCCGGTTCGACCCGAATTCGGCCGCCGTTCAGGCCGATCAGCGCGCCGGCAAGGGTCAGTTTCAGCTTTCCCTCGCCCGCGGCGACCGCCCGCTCCAGCACCGCCAACAGCGCCTCGACCTTGCCGAGCTCTGCCGGCCCCTCATGGCCGGCACGATCGATCGCGCGCTTTAAGAGCCTGAGACGGATCTCTTCCGGTAGAGCCACAAAGGCGGCCGCCTCGAAGCCGGGGCGCGATGGATCGCTACCCCTGAGCGCGAGATAGCGCTCGGCACCGTCGGCCAGCACTTCTACCGCGGCATTGGCCCGGGCCAGCCGCAACGCCAGCCGCGCGAGATTTCTGCTGTCGCCGCCCTCTTGCGCCAGCACCGGCATCAACGCGCGCAGACGAGGTCGCGTGTAATTGGTATCGCGATTGGTCGGATCGTCGGCGAAACCGATCCTGGCTTTTTTCAAGGTCGCGATCAGCTGCGATTTCGAAACCTCGAGCAGCGGCCGCGCCAGCCGCACGCCCTCGCGTTCGGTTTCGCGCGCCATGCCCGCCAGCCCCGCGATACCGCTACCGCGCAGCATCCGCATCAACAGCGTTTCGGCCTGGTCATCGCGGGTATGTGCGGTGAGGATGTGTGTGGCGCCGCTCTTCCGCGCCGCCTGCGCCAGCAGGCGGTAGCGCGCCTCGCGCGCCGCGGCCGGCAATCCGGTCTTCGGTTTTGTACCGGTCCAGCGCAGTGTCCGGTGGGGTATATCGAGCGAGCGGGCCAGACGTTTGACGTCGCGCGCCTCGCGCGCGGCTTCCGAGCGCAGCCCATGATCGACGGTAACCGCGATCAACCGCGGGCCTCGCGCCAGAGCGCGGCGCCAACGCGCCGCAAGCCACATCAGCGCAATGGAATCGGGCCCGCCGGAAACCGCAAGCACGATGGCGGGCGCGGCCTTCCAGCCTGCGAACAGACGTTTTGCTTGCTGTGCCGAGATCGCGGAATTGTCATCGTCGCGCATGGGCCATTGATGTGGGAGTTCTGTAGCGTTTTCAAGCAGGGCCTGTCCCACCCTTGATGCGCGATGGGCACCGTTCGCGTGAACAGAACGCGTCAGAGTGGAGCGTCGGTTCTGATCAATCAGAACCGACGCTCTAACGCTCCATCAATGCTGCTGTTAGCACTTAACCCGCTTTTGCTCACGATCCACGGCCGCCTTCACGCCGGCCGAGGCACGCGGATATTTGCGCGTCACTTCGCCAAGCGCGGCGCAGGCGGCTTCCTTTTCCTTCAGCGCCGCCAGCGATTGGCCGAGCCGCAACAAGGAGTCCGGCGCCTTGGCGGATTTGTCGAACTTCGTGGTCACCCCGAGGAAGGCTTCCGCGGCGTCGCGATATCGCTGGCGCTGGAAGAAACTTTCGCCCAGCCAATATTGCGAATCCGCGATCAGCGGATCGCTCGGATATTTTTGCGCGAAGTTCTTCATGGTCTCTTCGGCCAGCGCATAATCCTTGCGCTGCATGTAGCCGAGGCCGAGATCGAACTCGTCCTTTGGCGTGGCCGAGGGCGGCAAGGTGGTCAGCGCGGCGGTGGCGCCGGGCACGCGCGGCGGCACGGCCCCGCCCGGATCACGCGGGCTGGTGCTTCCAAGGTCGAGCGGCTCGCCCGCCCCGCGCCCGCCGGGAGCGCCGATCGGGGCGTCATTTGCGATCGGCATCTGGCCGCCGCCAAGCGCGCGCGGCGCGCCGGGGGCGTTCGGATTCTGGCTGGGATCGAAGGCGTCGCCGCGGCGGCCGCCCCGCGAAGCCGTAGGCTCCTGCATAATTGGGGCGGGAGCTGCGATCTCCGGCTGCTCAGACCCGCCCTGAGGCTGTCCGTATCCCGGCTGCGGCTGGCCGTAGCCAGGCTGGGCTTGCGGCGGCCGATAGGCCGGATTGGGCGGTGCCGGCGGCGCCGCCGCGGCAACGCTGGGCTGGGCGGCCGAAGGCTGGCCGCCAGCTGCAGGCGGCGCGCCGCCGAGCTGCCGCAGACGGTCTTCGAGCTGACGGTTGCGATATTGCAGTTCCTCGTTCTGGCCGGTCAGCTGCCGGAGCTGATTTTCAAGCCGCTGGATGCGCATTTCCGGATCCGCATCATCGGATTGGGCGACGACCTGGGCGAATACGGCCTGCGAAGATAAAGCCAGCATCGCGGCAATCGCCGCGGCGCCGGTAGCATTAAGAAACCTGGATGACATTTTGCCCTGACGACGAAAATCCGCGTGATCGAAAGCGGCACACATTGAGAGGCGGAGTACGCCAGAATTGTGACTGCAGCGGCCAAAATGAAGCCGGCGCCCAAAGGCGCCGGCGAAAAACCACCAAAAAGCAGCGCTTACGAGCTGGCGTTCAGCACGGTGACGGCGCGGCGGTTCTGGGACCAGCAGGAGATGTCGTTGCAGACTGCGACCGGGCGTTCCTTGCCGTAGGAGATCGTGCGCATCCGGCTCGGATCAATGCCGCGCGAGGCGAGGTAAGAGCGCACCGACTGGGCGCGCCGCGCACCAAGCGCGATGTTGTATTCGCGGGTGCCGCGCTCGTCCGCGTGACCCTCAATGGTGAAGGAGTAGCGGTTATAGGTCTGCAGCCACTGCGCCTGTTTTTCCAGCGTGGCGATCGCCTGCGGGCTCAGATCGGTCTGGTCGCTCTCGAAGAACACGCGGTCACCGACATTGACGACGAAATCCTGCTGGCTGCCCGGGGCCGCGGCGCTGGCCATCGCGCCATCGGCGCCGACGTTCTTGTTGGCGCAGGCACCCATCGACAGGGCCACCGCGAGCACCGCTGCCAGCTTCAATCCCTGGAGGATACGCATCTGGTATTTCATTCGGGAGCCTCCGCTCACGTTTTTCGACTGTTATCCGTCTACAGGGCGATGGTTAAGCGAACGTTCCGTCAACCTTGATGGGGTGTTGCCAAATCCGATCAAATGCCGACAAACGGTGAAAAGCGACCGCGATGGTTAATGATTTGTAAATGTGGCGCGAGGGTGAAGGCAAGCGCCGAAGCCGCCGAAATCACCGGTTTTGGGCGTTCCACGTCCGCAGCGGATGAGAAAATGGGCGCCCCTGGAAAGGCCGGCGACGCCGCGTCTCAAGTCCGGCTTGAGGCAGGTTCAGGTATTCGGAACGATCGAGGCGGGCTCGAACGATGTAACGACCGCATCGGAAGCCACATTGCGCTCGCCGCTGCGCTCAAACAGCATCCGCCGTTCGAAAGCGCTCGAACGCAGAAACGGATAGCGCACCAGAACGCGGTCGCGCACCGTCGGCAAATGCGCGGCCATCAACCCGACCGGCTTGACGAGACCGGGATACAGTCGCGGTTCGCACCAGGTTTCCTGCAGGAACACGCGGCGGTAGAACGCCTGATGCTCCGGACGAACGATGGCCAATCCGTAGTCGGCATTGAAATGAACGCCCGCCATGGATCCGAGCCTGACCGTTGCATACGGAAGCTCCGGGAAATTCCTCGCCTTGTCGGGGTCGGCGACGAAGCGCGTGGAATCAATGAAGATCCGCCCCTTGTCGAGTTCAGGATGAAGAACATCGCCAAATAGTTCAACCGATGGCGACATCCGCCATTCGGACGTCAGCACGCTGACGCGAATTGAGCTGTAGAGTTCGCCATGAAAATAGACGCCGAAGGTCCAGGCGTTCGGAGCATCTTCATATTTATCGATCACCCGCCCTTCGGACGAGGGCTGGATGGCCCCCTCGCGGAGATAGGCACGGTAGCGAAGCCGATAAATCTCTTCTTTTTCCGCGGGTGTGTGCGCCAGCCGGTAGTCGACTTGATCAAGTGGATCCGGACTCCGTCCAAAGGCCATAGGGCGTGCTTCGGCCGGGGACCTCATGCGATAATACTCCTTACGACTTCAAACAACTTGCGCGAGTGGAAAGATTAACGGCTCATTAACGAAATTGCAAAGCATTCGAGACATTAGGGTTAACCCTGTGGATCGAAGAACTGCGGGGAATCATTCCGAAGCTTGCTTTTTAGGCAATGGATCGCGAGGACACCGCGACGATTTGATCGTCCGGCATGCGGCGGGCGTGCGAGGCATTCAGCAGCTGGCGAATTCGCACCGCCGGAACCGGCCGGCTGAACAGATAGCCTTGTGCCTCGGTCACCGCGCCGTCGGCGCTGATCAGTTCGAGCTGCTCGGTGGTCTCGATGCCTTCGACCACGACCGACATGCCAAGGTCGGCCGAGAGCCGCGCGACACCGCGCAGCAGCGTCAGCGGACGGTCGGTATCGATGCCTTCGAGGAAAGAGCGATCGATCTTGACCTTCTGCAGCGGGAAATTGTGCAGATAGCTGAGACTGGAATAACCAGTGCCGAAATCATCCAGCGAGATTCGCACCCCGAGCGAGTGCAGCTGTGCCAGCACATCGTGGGTCAGCTGCGTATTGCGCAGCAGCGAGGATTCGGTGATTTCGATCTCGAGCCGGTGCGCCGACAGGCCGGAGACTTCGAGCGCATAGCGAACCTCGCTCAGCAGGTCGCGCTGATGGAACTGCTGCGGCGAGAAGTTGACGGCGACGCTGACGGATTCGGGCCACTTCATGCACTCCATGCAGGCCTTGCGCAGGATCCAGCGGCCGAGATCGACGATCAGGCCCATATCCTCCGCGACCGGAATGATATCGATCGGGGAAACCGTGCCCCGCACCGGATGATTCCATCGCAACAGCGCTTCGCAGGTCGCGATCTTGCCGGACTTGAGATTGACCAGCGGCTGGTAGAACAGTTCGAACTCCTCGCTGGCCAGTGCCTTGCGGAGGTCGAGCTCCAGGATACGGCGGGCCTCGACGATTTGCGCCATTTCGTCGCGGAAGAAGCAGAAGGTGCCGCGGCCATCCGCCTTGGCGCGATAAAGCGCCATGTCCGCGTTCTTCAGCAGCGTGTCGGCGCTGACGCCGGACGACGTCATGGCGATGCCGACGCTGGCGCCGATCTCGACCAGATGATTGTCGATCTTGTAGCGCTCGCTGAGACGATCGACGATGCGGCGAGCCAGGCCGGCGGCATCCTCGTGCGACTTGATGTTCTGCTGGAACACCACGAATTCGTCGCCACCGAACCGCGCCACGAAATCCTCCGGCCGCAGCATTTCGCGCAGGCGGCCGGCGACTGCACACAATAGCTGGTCGCCGCAGGGATGACCCAGCGTGTCATTGACCTGCTTGAACTGGTCGAGGTCGATGAACAGCAATGCCGACAGCTGGTTGCGGCGGTGTTGAACCGCCAGAAGACGCCCCATCTCGTCGCGGAAATTGACCCGGTTTGGAAGCTCGGTCAGTTCGTCATAGCGCGCCAGATGACTGATCTTGGCTTCGGCGTTGCGCCGCTCGGTAATATCTTCCAGCAGCACGACCGCGCCGCCGCCCGCCATCGGCTGGAAGGTCCAGGACAGCGACCGGTTTCTGGCCAGGTCGGGATCAGCGGTGACAATGTCCCTCGCCTGCGAATTTTCGATTTCGGCGAGGATCATCGTTCCGCTCGCCGCCGAGATCGAGCCGGCACTGACACAGGCAGCGATGATATCGGACGCGCTCGCGCCGCGCTGCACGAGATCGTCAGACAGATCCATCATTTCGCTGAAGCGATGATTCATCACCGCAAGCCGCCCATCGGCGCCAAACATGCACAGACCGTGCGGCATGTTATTCAGCGCCGTGTCGAACTGATCTGCCAGCGCCGCCTCGCGCTCGCGCGCCACGTGTGCCTGAACGAAGATCCTCTGCAAATCGGTCGATATCTGCTTCAGCGCCAAAAAGAACACCGCGCTGACGACTGCCATTCCGACGTAATACGGCGTGCCGCGCATCGCCAGCGCGATCGCCGTGGGCCCGCAGGCAAGTGCAATCTGCACATGGAATATCCAGGGCCTTCCATAGGTCCGGCCGGCGCCTCCTGCCACGTATCCAGTGGTGACAGACAGGCAAATCATGTGGGCGACGGCATCATCGCTGCCAAGCAGCGCGACCGTGCACCATGCGCCAAGCGCGATGGCATAGATCATCGCCCCGATCTGATAGCGTACCTCCCAGCGGGCGGCTTCATCGTCAGTCAGGACAGACCGGCGGCTTTTGTACCAGTGCATGTCGACTGCACGGGCGGCGCCGGACAGCACGAGAAAGGCAACGCATGGCCAGAGCAGGCTTTGTCCGGTCTTCACCGCGGTCATCGCCGCGGCAAAAGCAACCATCACCGCGCCGGCGAACAGTGGCGCGGGATTTTGGAAAAGCGAATTGATCAGCGCCGCGTAAATCGACGACGAGACCTTCTGATCCGGCTCTTCGTTTTGACTTGCAAGCTGCATTTTTCGGGCGAACGTCCTCTTCAGGTCGTATTTGTACCCGGCGCAGATGAAGTCTTTCTGAGGGAATATCGTTACCGAGAGGTTGTCTTAAGTCCGGTACGACCGAAATTTGCTCAAAAAATCAGTAGGCTAGGCAACAGCAATCGATTAACCGCCGGCATCAATCGCGGGCGCTCCGCGATCCTCACGACAGCAGCGGAGACCAGGCAGGATCAGACGCAAAGCCTGGCGTTGGGACCCTTTGTTCGTTGCGTCCGGAGATATCGACGGTGAAAAGCGAAGGCCCGCCATTGCCGCCGGGATCGCGGAAGAACATCAGCACGCGGCCGTTCGGCGCAAAGGTCGGTCCTTCATTGTGAAAGCCCGAGGTGAGGATTCGCTCGCCCGAGCCATCGGTCTTCATGATGCCGATGGCGAATTGCCCGCCGCCTTGTTTGGTAAACGCGATGTAATCGCCGCGCGGCGACCAGACCGGCGTCGAGTAGCTGCCTTCGCCAAAGGAGATGCGCTGCGCCGGTCCGCCGGTTGCCGCCATCACATAGATCTGCGGCTTGCCGCCGCGATCGGATTCGAAGCAGATGCGCGCGCCGTCCGGCGCATAGGACGGCGAGGTGTCGATCGCCGGCGTATCGGTCAGCCGCGTGGTCGACTTCGAGCGCAAATCCATCACGAACAGATTGGAGTTGCCGCCCTGCTGCAGGCTCATGATGATACGCTGGCCGTCCGGCGAGAAGCGCGGCGAGAACGACATGCCGGGAAAATTGCCGACGATCTCGCGTTGCCCGGTTTCGATGTTGAACAGGTAGACCCGCGGATCGCCCTGGCCGAATTCCATATAGGTGATTTCCTGGGTCGACGGTGAAAACCGCGGCGTCAGCACCAGGTCGGACCCCTTCGTCAGATAGCGAACGTTGGCGCCGTCCTGATCCATCAGCGCCAGCCGCTTGACGCGGCGCTCCTTCGATCCGGTTTCATCGACGAAGACGATGCGGGTATCGAAATAGCCTTTTTCGCCGGTGAGGCGCTCGTAGATCTGGTCGGAGATGATATGTGCGATCCGCCGCCAGTATTCCGGCGAGGTGAAATATTGCTGACCGGTCAATTGCTGGGCGGTGTTGACATCCCAAAGCCGGAATTCCGCTTTCAGGCGACCGTCGCCCTGCCGCGTCATGCGGCCGGTAACCAGCGCCTGTGCGTTGATGGTTTTCCAGTTCTGGAAATTAGGCGCCGCATCGATATTGACCGTCTTCTCGATATAGGCGGCCTGATCGATCGGCGCGAACAGTCCGCTGCGCTTGAGGTTGTTGGTGATGACCTGGGTCACGCCGACTCCGACCTCGGCATCTCCCGGCGTTCCCGCTGCGAAGTTCGGGATCGCAATCGGTAGCGGTACGAACTCCCCCTCGGGAATTGGCACTCTTTTCGGCGCCTGCGCGAACGCGCCGCGAACGGGAACGGCCGTCAGCGTGCCGAGCGCGGCCATTCCGGACATCACCTGCCTGCGGTCCAAACGGAACGGCATTTCACGCAATCCATCTTTGTTGGTCATTGTTCGCGGACTTTGGTTTGATGTTGGCCAAGCACCGATATCGCGCTCAGATTTTTCGTTCGGTGAATACCGGCGCAAAATATTTCCATTCGTCGAAAAAGGCCGGCGGCAGCTTGTACGGCTGGCATTCGATGATCGCGCGCAGCGCGCTCTCCTGGTAGACGCGAAGATAGGGCGTCGCCGGGGTCCCCTCCGGAACCGGCATGCCTTCAAGCGTGCCGTCGCGCTTCAGCCGGATTTCGAAAGCGGCTTCCGACTTCTGCGCCTCGATACCGCCATAGGGTTTCTTCCAGCAGCGTTCGACCTGCTCCCTGAACATCGTCCCCCAAGTCGCGGAATTGTCCGCTGCCGTGCCCTTGGCGAGACCCAGCGCGGCATTGGAGTTCAGCGTATCGCCGGTCGTGGCCTGACGCGACGGATCGCGCTTGTCGAGGAGCGCTGCGATCTTCGACTGATCGAAGGTCCGCTCCCTCGGCTTCGCGGGTTCGGGCGGCTTTGCGGCCTGAGCTTGCGGCTTTGGCGGCGGCTTCTTCTCGTCTTTTTTCAGAGCTTCCGCGATCGGATCGACCTTGGGCGGCTCCGGCTTCTTCTCGATCGGCTTCGGCTCTTCCTTCGACTTGTTCTCGGCAACCGGCTTCGGCGGGTCAGGTTTTTTCTCGACCGGTTTTTCCTCCACCTTCGGCTGCGGCGGCGGCGCGGTGTCGGTCACGACCGGCGGCTTCTCGGAGATCTTGCCGACAGCATCTTCGACCGGCTTGGCTTCGGCGACTTTCTCGACCAACGGCTTGGGATTTTCCTTCTTGCCGGTCTTCATGCCGGCGGTGACCTTGGCGAGCTGATCGGCGGAAATGATATCGACGGGCAAGGATTCTTCCGGGATCGACTCGAAGGCCCTCGTCGAGAACGATATCAGTCCCCACCCGATCACGAGGACGTGCAGGGCAATCGACGCAGCCAGTGTCTTGTCGACCTTGACCTTCACCCGCTTAAGACCCCTGCTCGACCTCGGTGACCAGCGCCAGCCGCTTGAAGCCCGCGCCCGATAATTGCCCCATCACCTTCGCCACCGTTCCGTAATCGGCCTTCTTGTCCGCCCGCATGTATATACGCTCATCCATGCCGCCGCGGGCGTCGGTAATTGCCTTCAGTTTGGGTATCAGCTCGTTCATCGCGACTTCGGTATCGTTGATGAACACCTTGCCCCTGGTATCGACCGAAAGCTGCAGCGGCGTCTTGTCCTGATCCAGGCTCTTCGCCTGGGTCTGCGGCAGATCGAGCGGCACGCCGACCGTGAGGAGCGGCGCCGATACCATGAAGATGATCAGAAGCACCAGCATCACGTCGACCATCGGCGTGACGTTGATCTCGGCCATCACTGCCTTGCGTCGGCTGCGGCGTCCGCCACCCCCCGACGAACCCGCCATGTTCATCGCCATGCCATGGTGCTCACCGACGTGCCCGTAATATACCGCCCATCACGCCCGCTCGTCGATCTGGCGCGACAGGATCGCTGAAAACTCGTCGGCGAAACCTTCCAGCCGCTGGGCCTGCCGGTTCACCTCGGAAATGAACTTATTGTAGAAAATAGTCGCCGGAATTGCGGCGATGAGCCCGATTGCGGTGGCAAATAGCGCTTCCGCGATACCGGGTGCCACCACTGCCAGCGAGGTG
>JBJMTR010000314.1:0-4720 GCA_045811565.1 Bradyrhizobium sp. | reverse complement strand
TGGTTTCCAGGACATCGGCCTGCCTAGTAAGGACGTCGGCCGCGGCGAGTTTGTGCCCGGTGTCGTCAAGATGCAGCATGCGTTCAAGACGCCAGGATTGCGCGAAATCGCCCGCCGGGGTCCCTACATGCACGACGGATCGGCCGCCAAGCTGGAGCAGGTGATCGAGCACTATGACCGCGGCGGCGTGGAGCGCCCGAGCCGTTCCGACCTGATGAAGCCGCTCGGTCTGTCCGCACAGGAAAAATCCGAACTGGTCGCATTCCTTAAAACATTGAGCAGCAATCTCAATCCGACCGCAGTGCCGGTCCTCCCTCGCTAATCCCGCCCACATATCTTTCAGGAAGATCCCATGCCCAAATCACTGATGTTCGCGCTTGTCATTCTCACCGGGCTGTCGGCCGGTGCATTGGCCGCCACCCAGGTGATCCACCAGCAAGGCCGCGTATTCTCCTCCGAGACGATGACGCTCAAGAAGGGTGAGGCGCTCACGTTCCTCAATGACGACAGCATTCCTCACAATATTCTGTCGACCAGCAAGGGGAACGAGTTCAACCTCGGCTCGCAGCCTCCAGGAACGTCAACGGACGTGACGTTCAAGGAAGCCGGTGACGTCCAGGTGCTTTGCGCCATTCATCCGCGGATGAAAATGATGGTGAAGGTCACGGATTGATCTCGCGTGGACGGCTGCGCCGGAGAGTTGTGATGTCGATTAGGTATAAGATCTTCGGTGTCTTCAGCATCGTCATTGTGCTCGCTTGCGGGCTGGCATTCTGTGGCATTCGGGGCGTCTCAGCCTCGGGCGATCTTGTTGTGCGGCTCTACGACGGGCCGCTGATGGGGATCAATCATGCACGCTCCGCGCATGCCGAATTGAATGAGGCTCATCTCATCATGCAGCGCAGCCTCAGCGCCGGGACATCGAATGAGGCCGTTGCCAGTTTTGAAAAGCTGATTCAGAGCATTTTTGAGGACCTCAGCGTCGTCCGCGAAAGAGTCGATAGCGCCAGCGTCAAGGCTGCCCGAGAGAAGGTCGAAGGCCGGGTCCGTGAATGGTCGGACGCCGGACTGAAAATCCTCAAGCCGACGGCCGGGGGCCTGACCGCTATTCCCACGAGCTTCGCGCTGACGAAGCAAGGGGACGACGCGGCTGCCGCGCTCGACGATCTGGTGGAATTGGTCGCCGCGTATGGCTTTGAGTACCGGACCGAGGCCGAGGCAACCGTCGCGGCGGCACGGACAACCATGCTGGCGATCGCCATTGGTACGGTGCTGGTCGGGTTTGTGCTCGCGGTCGGTTTTGCATACTCCTTAAGCAGGCCGATTTCGGCTGCCATGCACGTCGCGGAGCGGGTCGCGGCGGGGAACTTCGGCGACGAAATCGAAATTCGGCGGCGTGACGAGCTTGGCCGTCTACTGAAGTCCCTTGCCATCATGCAAGCCAGGCTTAAGGAACGCGCGGACGAAGACCTTGCGCTGATGTCGTCGAAAGACCAGACACATGCCGACCAGGTCGCTCGACGACAGCGCATTGAGGCGGAGATCGAGGCGTTCCGTTCGACTTTCTCCTCTGTTCTTGCCAACACCGACAGGATGACAGGTGAGCTGACAGCGACCGCGCAAACTCTGTCTTCGATCGCCCACGCAGCCGGTCAGCAATCAGTCGCCACAGCCGCTACCGCGGGCCAGACCTCCGCAAACGTTCAGACGGTAGCGACCGCCGCAAGCCAGCTCGGAGATTCCGTACAGGCGATCAAGGCTCAAATCCAGGACGTAACAGCCGTCGTGCAGCGTGCCTCAGGCATGGCCGGGGGCGCCAACGGCACGATTGGGGCGCTCGCGACCGCCGCTCAGCACATTGACGAAGTCGTGGGCTTCATCCGGACCATTGCCGGCCAGACCAATCTGCTGGCCCTCAACGCCACCATCGAGGCTGCGCGGGCCGGTGAAGCCGGGCGGGGGTTTGCCGTGGTCGCTTCCGAAGTGAAGGCGCTCGCGATCCAGACCGCAAAGGCCACCGAAGAAATTTCTTCTCAGGTCGCCGAGGTGCAATCGGCTACCAGACAGGCGGTGGACAACGTCGGCGCCATTGCGGCTATCATGGGAGATATAGACACTTTTACCTCGACGATCGCTGCCGCCGTGAGCCAGCAGAACGCCGCGGCGCTGGAGATCTCCCGGAGCATAGGGCAGGCCGCCGCCGGCACGGAAAGCGTCGCCCGAAGCATCGCGGGAACCGCTTCCGCAACCGAGAACACCAATCGCTCCGCCGACCTCGTGCTTGCGACCGCGCGCGACCTGTCGGACCAGGCCGCCGAGTTGCGATCGTCCGTCGATCGCTTCCTCTCGAGCGTAGCGGCGTGACCGAAGCACCGCTCGATGGCTTGCCGCTGCCGGCACGTCCGCAAAGCCCAAGCAGTGGTTGTGCACCGTTATGAGCGCGGTCGCCGATACTTCCCGCGCCGTTGCGTCATGCCCGGTTCGACAATAATCGATCACGTCGGCGCGTCCGGCATGATCTGCAGCAGCGGCTCCGGTCCGATCGAAATCTGACCGGTGAATGGCCGATCGTGAGCGGCGATCAGCAAGACCGAGGCGGCCACCCCCGTCGCAAACAAGCCCATCGCAATGCCTGACCCCAGTCGATTATCGCAGTGAACGATGGCGATCACGAGCAACGCGCATATCGCCTGCAGGTACAGGCAGGACCATTTGACCAGATTGACTTCTGCATGGCTGACGATGATCCGTTGCCTGCGCGCATCCAGCGCGGACTCCAGTGCGGTCATGATTTCGCGCTGCGCGTTTTGCTGGCCCGATCCCTGCGGCGTCAGCGAAACGACGAGTTGCAGGGCCTCGGCAAGGGCGGAGGGAGTTGCCCTCAGGGAGGCGGTCTGGCGCGCCATCATCGGCCATTCCACCGTTGCGGCTTGTTCAATGTAGCCACGAATCAGGCCACGCAACCGGGTCTCCGGCTCTGCCGGCAGGCCGGTGGCGAGAAGCACGACGGCTCGCAGCGCGCTGGCTTCGCGGCTCACCGCCGCGCTGGCGCGCTCGCTGTCATTCCAGACCTGCGCAGCCGTGAAAGCAACGAACAGCCCAAATATAATCCCAAGTACCGGGAGCATGCCGGGAGAAACCGCCCTGAACGACTTTGCGCGTTCTCCTGTCGCGAGGATGGCAACCGCCGCGAAAATGATAACGGCAAGCAGATAAGTGAAAGCGAAAATTGCCAGCGCCATCCACGGCACCGGCAGATCGTGCAACCAGTCGTTCATCGCTTGCCCCCCGCCGAATCTCGATCAAAGCTCAAATAATCCGGGTCGGAACCGAGCTTTTCCGGCCAGCCTAGCGGCGGCTCGGCCAAAAATGATCCGCTAGATCAACCGCATTCCCTTCAAGCTCGCATGCCCGTTCCTGCCGACGATGATGTGGTCATGCACGGAGATGCCGAGCGGGGTCGCGATATCGACGATCGCCTTGGTCATCTGGATATCCGCCTGCGAGGGCGTCGGATCGCCGGAAGGGTGATTGTGCACCAGGATCAGCGCGGTCGCGGATAATTCCAGCGCGCGCTTGATCACCTCGCGCGGATAGACCGGGGTATGGTCAACGGTGCCTGTCTGCTGCACCTCGTCTGCGATCAGCTGGTTGCGCTTGTCGAGAAACAACAGCCTAAACTGCTCCTTGTCGGCGAACGCCATGCTGGTTCGGCAATAGTCGATCACGTCGGTCCATGACGACAGTGCGGTGCGCCGCTTCAATTCGCCTTTGGCGATCCGGCTCGCGGCAGCCGCAATCAATTTGAGCTGGTTAATCGAGGCATCTTTAATCCCCTCAACCTCGCGTAGTCGTGCATCCGACGCGTGGATGACCTCGGCGAACGAGCCGAATTTCTGGAGCAGCGATTTGGCGAGCGGCTTGGTGTCGCGCCTGGGCAGAGCGGCGAACAGTGCCATCTCCAGCAATTCATAATCACTTAACGCATCCGGCCCGGCGCTGTAAAAGCGCTCGCGCAGCCGCTCCCGATGGCCGTGGTAATGCGGCGTCTCGGCGGGCTGATCCCTGGGGTCGCTGGTCTTGGCGGGCATCGGTATCAACATGCCGCACCGGTCAGCTTTTGCAATCGGGAATTGCCGGGTAGCCGGCCTCGTTGGGAAAAATTATGCCGGAGCCCAATTATGCCGACGCCAACGGTTTCTCGGCGTTGCGCTCCGAGAGCGTGAAGATTTCGACGCCGGTCGCGGTGACGCCGACCGAGTGCTCGAATTGCGCCGACAGCGAGCGGTCGCGGGTCACCGCGGTCCAGCCGTCGGACAGGATTTTCACATGCGGCTTGCCCAGATTGATCATCGGCTCGATGGTAAAGAACATGCCGGGCTTTAGCGTCACGCCCTCGCCGGGCCGGCCGATGTGAATGATGTTCGGCTCGTCGTGGAACATGCGCCCCAGGCCATGGCCGCAGAAATCGCGCACCACGCTCATGCCCTGCGGCTCGACAAAGCTCTGAATGGCGTGGCCGATATCGCCCGTGGTCGCGCCGGGTTTCACCGCGGCAATGCCGCGCATCATCGCTTCATAGGTCACCTCGATCAGCCGATCGGCCTTGCGGGCTATCGCGCCGACCGCATACATGCGGCTGGAATCGCCATACCAGCCCTCGACGATGAAGGTGACGTCGATATTGACGATGTCGCCTTCCTTCAGTGCGCGGTCGCCG